>CALDTX010000205.1 GCA_937923565.1 uncultured Granulosicoccaceae bacterium
GTGAATAATTGTGCTTGTAAATGCTTACATGCCGCTGGTTTGAGAATATCACAGGCACTACTCTAATGCGCCTAAAAGTGCTTGCAGCGCTTGTTCATCTTCTACCGGCACACCCAAACTTTCGGCTTTTACAACTTTGGACCCCGGGGACGCGCCAGCAAAAACGGCGGTCGTTTTTTTCGACACACTGGAACTGACTTTGGCCCCTAATAGCTGCAGTTTGTGTTTTGCCTCATCGCGGGTCATGGATTCTAATGACCCGGTTAACACATAAACATTGCCAGCCAATGTTGGCTCAATAACCGCTTTTTCCGCAACAGGAAAAGACACTCCACTTTGTAGAATAGCGTTGATCATTTCTATATTGTTTTTTTGCGCGAAAAACGCTAACAAACTTTTTGCAGCAACTGGCCCAATATCATCGACTTCCAGTAGCTCTGCTTCTTTGGCATTGATTAACGCATCGAGTGATCCAAAATGATTAGCCAGTGTGGCAGCACCTGTTTCACCAACCTCACGTATGCCTAGTCCAAAAAGGAAGCGACCTAAGGTTGTGTTTTTCGATTTTTCGATTGCCTGTAATAAATTACTGGCCGATTTTTCAGCCATACGCGGCAATGCTGCAACGGCTTCTAATTCCAATTGATAAACATCGGCCAGCGAATTTAATAAACCGGCATCTGATAATTGCTCAACCAGCTTATCGCCCAAACCATCGATGTCGAGAGCCTTACGAGAAGCGTAGTGTTTGATACCTTCGCGGCGTTGCGCATCACATAGGAAACCACCGGTACAACGTGCAACAGCATCGCCCTCACTACGCATCACGGGAGATTTACACACGGGGCACTTTGCCGGTAACTTAACTTTGCGTGCACCTTTGGGGCGTTTTTCTTCAACAACACGAGCCACTTCAGGAATAACATCACCAGCGCGGCGCACAACCACCGTATCGCCAGGACGTACATCTTTGCGCTCTATTTCATCCATGTTATGAAGCGTTGCGTTGCTCACTGTTACACCACCTACAAATACAGGTTCAAGGCGAGCAACCGGTGTTAGTGCGCCTGTTCGGCCCACTTGAAACTCCACCTCAAGCAATACGGTTTGCGCTTCTTCAGCCGGAAATTTTGTGGCTATGGCCCAGCGGGGTGCGCGCGAAACAAAGCCCAATTCACGTTGCTGCGAAAGCTCGTTAACTTTAAAAACGACACCGTCGATATCGTAGCCAAGCTGCGCACGTTTACCTTGTATGTTTTCGTAATAGGCGTAACAGGCTTCGGCACCCTCACAGATAGCCACTTCTGAATTGGTGGGTAGCCCTAATTCGGCCAACCATTCCAGCGCTAAGGCTTGGGTTGCCGGAATTTGCACCCCAACCACTTCGCCCAAACTATAAGCGTAAATCGACAAACGTCGCTTCGCTGTTTTGCGTGAGTCTTTTTGTCTTAAGCTACCGGCAGCGGCATTACGCGGGTTAACAAAGGGTTTTTGGTCGGCAGCAATTAAGCTTTGGTTGGCTTGTTCAAAAGAAGCGTCATCCATAAACACCTCACCACGAACCTCCAGCACCTCGGGTGGGTTGTTAGTGCGTAACCGCAGCGGAATCATTTCAATGGTGCGCAAATTCTCGGTAACATTCTCACCGGTGTGACCGTCACCACGAGTAGCGCCTTGCACAAATACACCACGCTCGTAACGCAGGCTGATTGCCAAGCCGTCAAGCTTAGGTTCAGCCATGTACTGCACTGGCTGATCGGCCTCCATTTCCAGACGTTCACGCACACGTTGGTCGAAGGCTTGCAGTTCGTCGAACGAGAAGGCATTGTTCAGCGACAACATAGCCACCGCATGGGTCACTTGTTCGAAGTCGTCTAGTGGTGGTGCACCGACACGATGAGTTGGGGAATCGGCGCTGATTAAATCAGGATGCGCTTCTTCTAACGCCTGCAATTCTCGGAACAGGCTATCGTACTCAGCGTCGCTGATTTGAGGGTTGTCGAGAACGTAGTAGTGATAACTATGATCGTTTAGCTGCACACCCAGTTGTGCAATGCGCTCTTTGACTTTTTTGCTCATGCAGCTAAACGACGTACCATCAAACGATAAAACGATTAAGAGGGCACGCCACTAAAGTATTTTTGTCGGTGCATGTATTCGTAAATGCCTTCACGCATGTGTTGCACAGTCTGTTTACTTAAAGTGCTGCGATCTGCATCGAGAACAAAACCACCCAAGGTATCGGCCATTTCAGAAGCTTCACTGAGTAAAACTTCAAAAGCAACATCGGCGGGCACGGGTCCGGGCAATTGTAAGATAAGGGATATACCCGGCGTTTGAAAGCTATCGATATCGTTAATATCGAACGTGCCAGGGACTACCAGCTTGGCTACAGAGAATACGGTTTTGCCATCGTGCATGGAATGAAAGATGTCCATGTCACCAAACACATAGCCACGCTGTTCAAACAGTTCGAGCAATAACTGACCATTGAGAATTTGGCCTTCCGGCGCAACAACATGTAATGTGACTATTTTGCTGTCGTAGGCTGACTGCGGTTTACTGCTTTTGCTTGGCTCGCTCGCGGCGATTCGTGCCTTGCGCTTAGGCGATAAACGTTCGCCAAAGGCTTCTATTTTTGAAGAAAGTGTGCTGCCCAAACCGGTACTAATCGGCGCAACTGTACGCTTACTGCGAAGTTCCGGACCACCCGGGCGCTCTAGAGGGTCTTCGGTGAATTCTGCGGCAATATCGTCGAACTCTAACGAATCGTTTACATCTGCAGGCCCAAGATCGCCAAAGTCTTCGCCCATTAGCGGGTCGGGCAATTCTGCATCAGCCCCACCGTGGCTGGTGACGCGCGAAGAACCGGTTTGTCGGCCAGATTTGCCCAAGCTGTCTCGCTGCCGGTTTGCCGTATTTTTTTGGCGACCAGAAAGATACAGCAGCACAAGGATTGCAACGCCTGCGAAAATGAGAATCCAGCGAAGATTTTCCATCAAATATTACCTTTTAGCGTTGAGCCCATGCTAAGCACTGGCCAGTTCGACGGCTTCTTGTACATCCACCGCTACCAGTCGGGATACACCTGGCTCATTCATAGTGACACCCATCAACTGATTGGCCATTTCCATGGTCACTTTGTTGTGAGTGATAAAGATAAATTGTACACGCTCTGACATTTCTTTGACCAGCTCGCAGAAACGACCGACGTTTGCGTCATCCAACGGCGCATCAACCTCATCGAGCATACAAAACGGTGAAGGATTCAATTCGAAAAAAGCAAACACCAACGCGACCGCTGTGAGCGCTTTTTCACCACCTGACAACAACTGTATATTCCGAACACTTTTGCCCGGTGGTTGCGCCATGACACCAACGCCGGTGCTGAGTAAGTCGTCGCCGGTCATTTGCAGCGAGCCTTGGCCACCACCGAAAAGCCGTGGGAAAAACTCTTGCACTTTGGCATTCACGAGATCGAAGGTATCTTTAAACCGTTGGCGCGTTTCACGATCAATTTTTGCAATCGCGGCTTCCAACGTGGCTAAGGCTTCGGTGACATCAGCATGCTGACTGTCTAAATATTCTTTACGCGTGCCCTGCTCTGCCAGTTCGTCGATGGCCGCCAGATTGATTGGACCCAAACGATTAATGCGTTGTTCCAATTTTTCCAGATCGGCTTCCCACGCCTCAACGCTTGCTTCGGCATCCATTGTTTCAACAATGGCGGAAAGTTCGTAGTCGTGCTCAGCCAACTGCTCGTCGAGGGTTTTTAGCCGAACCACCACCTCTTGACTGGCCATGCGCTGCTCTTGCAAGGCGTCACGAACATTTTGCGAACGGGAATCGTGCCGCACACGCGCTTGTTCATGCTCACGCAGGCGTTGTTCAATTTCGCTGAGCTGCGCTCTGGACTGTGTTAAGGCTGATTCAGCGGTAAGCCTGGTAGAGAGCGCTAATTTGAGCGACTCTTCGAGTGCAATTAATGGATCTTCCGTTTCTTCTTCGCTAGCGAGGCGCTCATTCAACAACAGTTGCCTTTCGCTCAGCTGTTCTATCGTGGCTTGCATTCTGTCTAAATTTTGCTCAGTGGCTTCTTTTGCACTGCGCATGGATTCCACCCGAATCGCTAACTCTTGCCCGGTGTCGCGGTCGGAATCAATGCGCGACTTGGCTTGCGTTAATGCTTCGGTTAAAGCTTGCTGTTCTTCGCCAAGCTTGGCTTTTTCCTCGGCCATTTCTTCCAGCTGCGCAAGCGCCTCCAAACGTCGCTCTTGCGCTAACTCGGCACGTTCTTTATCTTGCTCGGCCAAATGGTTGGCTTCTTCGATCTCGGCATCGAGTTGCGACAAACGGCCAGACTGCGAATCCAGTTTTTGACGCCCGGAGGTCAGCTTGGATTTCACTTCTGATAAATAGCGCATTGCATCGTTGCAACTATGCTGTTGTGTTTCACGACGCGTCTCTAACTCACTGAGCTGCTGGTTCAGCTCTTCGTTGCTGGTATCGAGCTGCTCTATATTAGCTTCCAACCCGGCCAACTCTTCTTTTAGCGCATCGATTTCAGATTCTCTGAGCAATACGCTGTCTTGCGCATCGGCTCTGGCAACACGTAGCCAGTCTTTACCCAGCCATAATCCGTCTTGAGTGATAACCGACTCGCCCGCAGCTAATGTTTCTTTTTTGGCCAACGCTGCTTGCAGATCTGTGGCGGCGTAAACACCGTGCATAAATTCATGCAAAGCGACATCACCTGTAACTTTACTGAGCAACAGGTCGGCCGATTCTGGCTGAGCACTGGCATGGCGATTCACGAGCGTTAATTGTGCAGCTGGTGCATCCTGTAAACAACGCTCGATAATGTCGTTACCATCGACACAAACCGCTTCAAGATGGTTTCCCAGTACTAATTCAACCGCTTTTTCCCAACCGGGCGCCGCTTTTATGGACTGCGCAAGCCGTGGCTGAGCATCCAGTTCGTTCATGTGCAGCCACGTGTCAGCAGCGCTTGAATCTGGCTCTAATGCCGCTTGTTGCAAGGCTTCAAGCGATGCTAACCGACCCAACTTACTCTGCGCTTGCGTGCGCGCTTCATTGGTTTCAGCGACCGAACGACGGATGGTTTCACGCAAGATCCTTTGTTTCTCGACACTTTGCGATAACGAAGCCTGTAAACGTTGCTCTTCTGCAGCGGCGTCCACTTCTTCAGTAATTGCGGTTTCTATTAACGTGACCAAAGGAGCCGTGTCGAGACCACCGCGCTCCTGATTAAGCCTTTCGATGCGTTGCGCCGTGTTGGCTAAGGTTCTTTCCAACTGTTCGATGGTTGAGCTTTCCACCTGAGCGCGTTGCGTGGCATCGGAATGCCGTTGATTAAAAGCATCGTTGCGCACCCGCCATTCGCTAAGCTCGGTTTCAGCTCTTTGCAGCATCTCAGCCGATAATCTTTGCGTGTCTTTTATTTGCTCAAACATGGGCTGATCAGTTTCGAGTGCCTGATCAATTTCGGTGATGCGTTTTGTGTCGGCCTCAACGTGCGTCATGGCTTCTTGCAATGAGCGTTCAACTTCGGCGAGTTCCTGCGATTGTTGACGCCGAGACTCTTTGGTGTGCTCGATATTTTGCTCAATTCGGGATACTTCAGACCCCACTGAATAAAACTGCGCTTGCACATCATTGAGCTTATCGCTTGCATCGGTTTGCTGCGCTCTGGCCAACTCTATGGCCGACTCAGCCGCGCGGAGCTCAGAAATCACACCTTCGAGCTCAGCCTCATGTTTACTGATTTCGAGCGATTGTTCATCACGTTGCTGACTGAAACGCTGATGACGCAGCGCTAGCAGTTCGCCACGCTTTTGTCGCTCTTCGGCTTTCATTACCTGAAAGCGCTCAGCTGTGCTCGCTTGTCGCTTTAAATGCGCCAATTGCTTGTCGACTTCTTCCCGAAGGTCATCAAGACGGTCGAGGTTGTCGCGCGTATGGCGAATACGGTTCTCGGTTTCGCGGCGACGTTCCTTGTACTTGGAAATGCCAGCGGCCTCTTCCAAATAAACGCGTAGCTCCTCTGGCTTTGCCTCGATCAGGCGCGAGATCATTCCCTGCTCGATAATCGCGTAGCTACGCGGGCCTAAGCCGGTACCCAGGAATATGTCGCGGATATCGCGGCGCCGACAACGGGCGTTATTGAGTAAATACTTGGAAACCCCTTCCCGGGACACTTCACGTTTGATAGAAATTTCGGCGTAAGCAGCATATTCACCACCCAACGAGCCGTCAGCGTTATCAAACACCAGTTCAACTGAAGCTTGACCCACCGGTTTACGCGTTGAAGAACCCGTAAAAATGACATCGTCCATTGACTCACCACGAAGGTGCTTCGCCGACGATTCACCCATAACCCAGCGAACGGCATCGATAGTATTGGATTTACCACAGCCATTAGGACCAACAATCCCAACCAGCGACGTAGGTAGCTTGATATCAGTGGGATCGACAAAGGATTTGAACCCGGCAAGCTTGATTCGAGTTAGACGCATATAGTTAACAAGACATTAAACAATATTGAGCTCAAGCAGACGCACGAAAAAACGTAAGGCGATCGGCAACCCCACAAAACCGCCGAATTATTATAACGTGGCCATACGATGAATTTGTATGGTTACGCATTGTACTGCGTTTTGCCATCTACAACACTGTTCTAATTAAAGTTAGTATCCACGCATGAGCACAATCGGATTTATTGAAGCAGCAGGCTACTTGATCAAAGGCTGGCAACTAGTGCGCGTGAAAGGTTTACGAAAGTTTGTCTTAATACCGCTAGCCATCAACATTATGGTGTTTGCAGGCTTAGGCTGGCTGCTGTTTGGTGTATTCACCGACTGGATTTCCAGCTGGACACTTTTTGAACGATTCGGAGATGTCTGGCTGCTTGCGGGCTTACAAACTGTTTTGCAATTTGTCGCTGGCATGCTGTTGGGCGTCGCGATGCTTTACCTGTTTACGTTATTGGCAAACTTGGTGGGCGCGCCATTCAACAGTTTGTTGTCGGAACGAGTTGAACAATATTTAACCGGCACCTCACCCACCAGCGATCCGTCGTTGATGTTCATGTTAAAGAGCTTGCCAAAAACCATGAGCTCTGAAGTGGCCAAACTGATCTATCTGGGCTTATGGCTACTGCCACTGTTATTGATCACTTTTATACCCGTCATTAATGTGGCAGCACCGTTCTTATGGTTTATGTTTGGAGCCTGGATGTTTTCGTTGGAGTATATCGACTACCCACTGGGCAACCATGGCCTGGGTTTTCGACAAGTGAAAAAGCAACTAAAGCTGCGCAGGGGCACAGCAATGGGCTTCGGCAGTGCCGTTGGTGTGGCGAGCATTATACCGGTGGTCAATCTGGTAATTATGCCGGTTGCAGTTGCCGGGGCCACAGCATTGTATGTGGACGCATTTAAGCAATACGAATAACGGCAATAAACAGCAAGAACAGCAAGAACAGCAAGGACAGCGCGAACAACGATGCGGGAAAAAGAACGTATGGAGATTATAAGTACCGTATACAGAGCATAAGCTTTGGAAATCGAATATAAATCTCGAACATCGAACATCGAACATCGAACATCGAACATAAATCGTGTACGACGATTATAAATCTCGTCTAACGATCCAAAATTTAAGTGAGGCAGTCACATGGCATCAATTGCAACGTCGTGGTTTCAGATTCATCAGCGCTTTGCCCCACCTTTTCTGCACTGCATTTACATGGCTTTAGTAGTCGCCAGTTGTTTTATGGTAAGCACAGCGAACGCAAACCAATCAGCTCTGTTCAGGCATAACCCAGTGCCAGGAGGCATTGCAATGGTCAGCATTGCGAAAACCGATACCACCATGCCTACCGTACATTGGAGAAAACGCGCTATCGCCGTTATTGATGCCGGCCAAAATTGGCAAGCCATTGTTGGCATCGGTTTGGCAGAAAAACCCGGCACGTACGAACTAAAAGTAACCCGCAGCGATAACAATGCCGAAAAAATAAAATTCACAGTGTCGGACCATCAGTATGAAGAACAACGCATAACCATTAAAAACAAACGTAAAGTCAATCCAGCGCCAATGGACATGGATAGAATTAATAAAGAAACAGCACGCGTGCGAGAAGTAAAAGCCTACCGCTATAAAAAGTTGTTGGCGGAAAACTTTCAATGGCCATTGAAAGGAATCGTAAGTAGCCCATTTGGTTTAAAACGTTTTTTCAACGATCAACCCAGACGACCACATGGCGGCATAGACATCGCTGCAGAAACCGGCACCCCTATTTATGCACCGGCTACCGGCTTAGTGGTTGAAACCGGCGATTATTTTTTCAATGGCAATTGCATTTTTTTAGAACACGGCCTGGGGCTCCAAACATTTTATGCTCACCTCAGTAAAATTCATGTGAAGCCCGGTGATAAGGTAGAAGCTGGTCAATTAATTGGGGAAGTGGGCGCAACAGGTCGAGTCACTGGACCACATTTGCATTGGTCTGTAGGATTAAATGGAACTTGGGTTGATCCGACGTTATTGGTGGGCGAACAATAAACAGATCTGCAATGTTTTAAAGGTTTCTGATTCAGTTTTCGGAGGCGAACGGACTTGATAGCGAATATCTCAACGAATCAGTTATCCATTCTGCGTTTTGCTGGACTGACAATGCTGTTACTCCTGTCGGCAGCAATAACGCTGTCAGAATTCATGTCCCAAAGGAACGCATTTTATAATTACGATTGGATGTTAATAACTGGATTGATTGTTTTATGGTTCGGACTAAAACGATATACGAGCAATACAAATATTTTTAATGACACCATTGAGCAGCTCGTGGAAAGAAGGGCTATTCACAGCAGTAGCGAATCACCTTACTCAAATACAAAAAATCTAACAACGGCATTGAAAAAATCAGACTTACCGTATTTACTGTCATTTTTTTCTGCCATGTCGGTAGCCATTGCTTTCCTGTACGCCTTTTCGATCGGGTATCCAATTACGCCATTCAATTGCTTGCTAATGCTTTTTGAGGT
>CALDTX010000206.1 GCA_937923565.1 uncultured Granulosicoccaceae bacterium
ACTTTGCGTAAAGCAGGCGCCATTTTGTTTACCAGCGTGCCGGCAACCACCATGACGTCCGACTGCCTTGGGCTGGGTCGGAAAATGATGCCGAAGCGATCGAGATCGTAGCGCGCAGCACCAGCGTGCATCATTTCAACCGCACAACAGGCTAATCCGAAACTCATTGGCCACATAGACCCTGTTCTGGCCCAGTTGATTAGCTTGTCTGCGGAAGTGGTGACAAAGCCCTCTTCTAATACGCCTTCTATTCCCACTCAAGTGCTCCTTTTTTCCATTCGTAGATGAAACCGATCACCAGAATGAAAAGGAAAATGGCCATTGCCGCAAACGCCGCGCCCGAAATTTTATCCAGGACCACAGCCCATGGAATCAAAAACGCAATTTCGAGATCGAAAATGATAAACAGGATGGCAACGAGATAATAACGAACGTCAAATTTCATGCGGGCATCTTCAAACGCTTCGAAGCCACACTCATAAGGCGAGTTTTTGTCTTTGGTAGGATTGGACGGACCGATTACGCGCCCTGCGTTAAGCAGAACCACGCCAGCAACAAGCCCAATGACAATAAAAAGTAAAACCGGAAAATAATTTGCTAACACACCCTAACTCCAGCCTGAATTAATGGGTGACAGAACCGGACACACCCAACCAACCATTATCGCAGATAAATACGCTCAATGCAGCCGGAAGGCGAAGCTTTTTGAAGACAAACTTTGTTGACCCCACATACTAAAAAACCACGGCAACATTAACTGCTGCCATGGTTTATAGACCATAAATATGGTGCCGACGCCCGGACTCGAACCGGGACAGCTTGCGCTACTACCCCCTCAAGATAGCGTGTCTACCAATTCCACCACGTCGGCGTGATGATTAAAACTTGCATTTAAACCCAAACGTACGCCGTTTCGATCAAATTTTGAACCTAACAGCATCATTCAGTAGCCGTGGGTAAATCGCTTTCTGAGGCACTCGGCGCTTCGGGTGTTACATCACCTGGAATATCATTTTCTGGCGCAGCGGGCGCTGATTGTTCAGTTGTGGGCAAATCGGTCACACTTGAGATACCGCCATCACGATTAGCCGCGAGATAAAACAAGGTTAAGCTGGTAGCGAAAAACAAACCTGCGAGCACCGTAGTGAGCTTTGTCATGAATGATGCCGAACCACGGGCACCGAATACGGTTGACGAGGCACCGCTACCGAACGCAGCCCCTGCGTCTGCACCTTTACCGTGCTGTATCAGTACCAGCCCAATGACGGCTACGGCCAATGCGACGTGTATAACCAATGCTATAGATTGCATGAAATATTCTCTAAATAACCGGCCTAACCGGCAGCACGACAAATGGCTAGAAAGTCGTCGGCGTTTAATGCCGCACCGCCAATCAAACCACCATCAATATCAGGTTGCGAAAAAAGCTCTTTCGCGTTGGCAGGTTTAACGCTGCCGCCATATAAAATTTTAACGCCTGCTGCAACGCTACTGTTTAGCTCCGCAAGCTTACTCCTAAGCATGGCATGAACTTCCTGTGCTTGCTCACTACTTGCGGATTTGCCAGTGCCAATGGCCCAAACAGGCTCGTAAGCAATAACAGCATTTGCAAAACCATCGATACCAATAACCGCAGTAACAGCGTCGAGCTGTGCCGACATCACTGACTGCCAGTTGCCAGCCTCGCGCTCCTCGAGCGTTTCACCGATACAAATAATAGGTATTAAACCAGCGTTTTGAACAGCGGCGGCCTTTTTGGCCACGATGCTATCGCTCTCACCAAACAGTTGGCGTCTTTCTGAGTGCCCAACAATGATATGTGAACAACTGAATTCCTGCAGCATTTCTGCAGCCACTTCACCTGTGAACGCGCCGCTAGATTGCATACTGCAATTTTGCGAACCAAGCTTGATGGCTGAATTTGCTACAACAGACTGAACATCCTGAATATGCACAAACGACGGACACACAAGCACATCACATGTGACATCACTGACGCCGTCAACCAATGCAGTGGCAAGCGCTTTTACAGAGCTTCTGGAACCATTAAGTTTCCAGTTGCCCGCTACTAATGGTTGCCTAGGATTCAACCTGTATACCTCGACTCAGCAAAGCTCGCCAGAATACCTGAAAATGCCTTGCCGAGTCTAGTGCGATAGCACAATAGTTTATTGAAAAGACCGAAAAAAAGCGCGTGGCGCTTTATTTGCCGGTTTATCCGAGCTGCTCGCCCACGGTATTAGCCACTTGCTGGCAAATACGCTCAACATCATTAGCCACTTTGCCTTCAACCATAACCCGAACCAACGGCTCAGTTCCTGAAGGACGCAGCAAAATTCGACCGGCATCACCAAGGGATTGTTCGGCAGCTTTCACCGCATCGTTGATAGCAACGTTGCCACTGAAATCGACTTTATTCGCCAACGGCACATTCTTTAGCACTTGTGGGTAGAGCTGCATTTCGCCGCGCAGCTTAGCCAAAGGCTCACCCGTGGCTTTCACCACCGACAGCACTTCCAATGCCGCAACTATGGCATCTCCGGTAGTGACTCGATCCAGGCAGATAATATGACCGGAATTTTCACCACCCAGACGCCAACCATGCTGCTTCAACAGCTCCATAACATAGCGATCACCGACACCTGCACGGGCAAACGGAACACCCATTTTTTCGAGCGCACGTTCCAAACCCAAATTGGTCATTAGCGTACCGGCAACACCGCCCTCTAACGTGCCTGCATCGTGCCGGGCTTTTGCCAGTACGTATAAAATTTCATCACCATCGACGATCTCGCCACGATGATCCACCATGATTAAGCGATCACCATCTCCATCGAGCGCTACACCCAAGTCGGCTCGCTCCAGAAGCACATGAGCACGCAGGTTATCGGGTGCGGTGGCACCACAGTCTTTGTTGATGTTGGTACCGTTTGGCTCTGCGCCCACTGAAACAACATCGGCACCTAATTCATCAAACACCCGGCGAGCGATGTCGTAGCCTGCCCCGTTCGCTGCATCAACGACGATTTTCATGCCTGTCAGACGCATGCCTGATGGGAAGGTACTTTTACAAAATTCGATATAACGACCCGCTGCATCGTTGATTCTTACCGCTCGACCCAAGTCAGCAGAATCGACCGTGGTCATTTCTTGTTCCATCATCGCTTCAATTTCCAATTCCACCTCATCGGGCAGTTTGGAACCTTCAGACGAGAAGAATTTTAATCCGTTATCGTAATACGGGTTATGTGAGGCGCTAATAACGATGCCTGCCGCTGCCCGAAAGGTACTGGTTAAATAAGCGATAGCAGGCGTTGGCATTGGCCCAAGCATGCTGCTGTTGATACCTGCCGAGGCCAAACCAGCTTCTAAAGCAGATTCAAATAAATAACCCGATATACGCGTGTCTTTACCGATCAGTACTTCCCTATTGCCTTTAGACGCCAGCACTTTCCCAGCGGCCCAGCCAAGTTTCATAACTGTTTGGGCGGTCATTGGAAATTGACCTACTCGACCGCGTATGCCGTCAGTTCCGAAATATTTTCTAGACATCGAATTATCGCCTGGTGGTCTTGGACCACGTCGTTATCAACCGTTTTTTACGGCATTTAGAATTTTTAACGCTGCAGCCGTTTCAGCTACATCGTGCACTCGCACCACACTTGCGCCTTGCTGGACACACAGCAAGGCCGCTGTAACACTGCCTACTGTTCTATCTTGCTGGTCATTTTCTAACATCTGACCGATCATGCTTTTGCGAGATAACCCAATCAACACAGGTGCTATATCGGTCAATTTCGACAGATTTCTAAGCAATTCCACGTTGTGCGACAATGTTTTGCCAAATCCAAAACCCGGATCAATCAATAATTGCCCGGCATCCAACCCAGAAGATCGACACTTTTCCAATCTTTCTTTAAGAAAATCAGCAACTTCCGACACAACATCCGTGTATTGGGGCGCTGTTTGCATAGTTCGGGGCTCACCTAGCATATGCATCAGGCATACCGGCAAGCCCAAACTAACTGCCGCATCCATTGCTCCGGGTTCTCTGAGTGCCCGAACATCATTGATCAGCCCCACACCGGCAGCCGCACTCGCACGCATGACGGCGGCTTTGCTGGTGTCAATAGATACGATCGTATCGAATCGCGATTTAAGCAATTCGATAACCGGTACTACCCGATCAATTTCTTGATCGACAGATACTGCGTCTGCGCCCGGACGGGTTGACTCACCGCCTATATCGATAATATCCGCACCTGCAGCAAGCATTTGCTCTGTTTGGGCGAGCGCTTGATCTACCTCTACGAACCGCCCTCCATCCGAAAACGAGTCTGGCGTGACATTCAAAATGCCCATTATTCGAGGTTGATTAAGCTTGAGCCGATTCACGCCACAACGCAATACTGGCGTTACATTAGACAAAGTAGTTTGCATCTATAGAGACCAACCCCAAAATGGTAGTACGAAGCGCACTGTGAAGTGATGACAATTGTTTCATCTGCACTGACCTAAACAGATCTTCAAAGGTAATAAATCGTTGCCAATAAAAAAGCCATGCGGAAACATGGCTTTTTTACGTTTACTTTTGTGCGTTCAAGGCACTTGTAAAATTAGTGCAAACTTGGAGCACCATCGACTGAAGAATCATCGTCTAAATCTCCGTCTGCTTCGTCCCCTTTCTTGGAAGCAGCATCTGAGGATTCCGCGGTAGCACCACCGGTAGGCTTATCATCGGTTGAAGAATCGTCACCGTCCCAGTCTGCAGGCGGCCCTGGTTCTTTACGGTCCATCAGGCGATCAATTTGACCGATATCGATAGTTTCGTATTTAAGCAAAGCATCTGCCATCGCATGCAAGATATCTGTATTTTCTTTCAAGATAACTTCTGCGCGCTCGTAGTTGTTATCGATTAACAATCGAATTTCTTCATCGATTGTTTGCACGGTATCACCAGACATCGGCTTCTGGTTCGTTGTAGAGCGGCCAAGAAACACTTCGCCCTCTTCTTCGCTATATGCTAACGGACCTAGCTTCTCAGATAAGCCCCAACGAGTAACCATGTTGCGTGCAATTTCCGTAGCCCGTTCGATATCGCTGGAAGCACCCGTGGTAACGTTTTCTGCACCGAAAATAATTTCTTCTGCAATACGACCACCATACAACGTGGCGATTCGGCATTCTAAATCGAGCTTACTGTTGCTGTAACGATCTTCCTCTGGCAAATACATCGTGACACCCAGCGCCCGACCACGAGGAATAATAGTGACTTTGTAAACAGGATCGTGCTGTGGCACCAGCCTGCCTACAATGGCGTGTCCTGCTTCGTGATAAGCGGTCAGTCGTTTTTCTTTCTCGCTCATTACCATGGACTTGCGCTCTGCGCCCATCATAATTTTATCTTTTGCGCGTTCGAAGTCGCCCATGTCGACGTGCTTTGAATTCGACCGAGCAGCAAACAACGCCGCTTCGTTAACCAAGTTGGCTAAATCGGCACCTGAGAAACCAGGAGTACCACGGGCGATAAGGTCGGGTCGGACATCGTCGGATAAGGGCACTTTGTTCATGTGTACTTTTAAAATTTGCTCTCGACCACGCACATCAGGCAATGGCACAACCACCTGACGGTCGAATCGTCCGGGGCGTAGCAAGGCTGGATCGAGTACATCGGGGCGGTTAGTGGCAGCGATAACAATAACGCCTTCGTTACCTTCAAACCCATCCATCTCTACCAACAATTGGTTCAAGGTTTGTTCGCGTTCGTCATGGCCACCGCCAAGCCCTGCACCACGGTGCCGACCAACAGCATCAATTTCATCAATAAAGATAATGCAAGGGGAATGCTTTTTGGCTTGTTCGAACATATCGCGCACGCGACTAGCGCCGACACCAACAAACATCTCTACAAAATCTGAACCCGAGATCGTGAAAAACGGCACCTTAGCTTCACCAGCTATGGCTTTAGCCAGCAACGTTTTACCGGTACCGGGTGAACCAACCATTAACACGCCACGTGGGATCTTGCCGCCCAGCTTCTGGAATTTGCCTGGGTCGCGCAGAAATTCAACCAGCTCGCTGACTTCTTCTTTTGCTTCTTCGACGCCTGCAACGTCTGCGAAAGTAACCTTAACTTGATCCTCGTTGAGTAAGCGCGCCTTACTTTTGCCGAAAGACATCGCGCCACGACCGCCACCGCCGCCCTGCATCTGCCGCATGAAGAAAATGTAAACACCGATCAAAATAATCAGCGGAAACCAGTTCATAAAAATGTTCAACAGAAAGCTGGGAGTTTTCGGTGCAACACGCTCAAAGTTGACGTTATTGTTGTCTAACTCACCAATGAGTGCACTGTTGTCAGTTTCGGGGTTATAAGTAGTAAACCGCTCACCAGCACGTGTGCCGGTAATTTCTACGCCATCAAATTTGACGTTATTTACCGAGCCGGATTCCACGCTATCGAGGAAATCTGAGTAAGCAATCGTGTTGGAAGGCGTTCTCTGCCCACCAAGATTGTTGAACACCGCCATCAGGATGACCGCAATCACCACCCAAAGCAGCACGTTTTTTATTAAGTCGTTCAAAGGTTTACCTCACAGAACCCTGCTTTGCAAAGGTTCATTATGCATCGAAATAGCCAACCAACAGCTATCATATCAAGTTCCTTGCCACCACATACACTTCACGGCTTCGACTCCGTGAGGCAGCTGGTTTTCGCATTTTCACCGTTTTAAAACGGAGTCTCATCTGCTTCACATACTCATCGAAGCCTTCCCCTTGGAACACTTTGGCAACAAAGCAGCCCTCAGAGTTCAATACTTGGCAGGCCATATCCAACGCCAGCTCAACTAATCCCATCGCCCTAGCCTGATCGCTAGACGCCACTCCCGAAATATTGGGTGCCATATCCGACAATACAAGGTCGGCGCCCGAACTACCAAGCGCTTTTTCTATTGCTTCCGCCACATCATTGTCGGTGAAATCGCCCTGAATAAACGTTACATGTGCGATTGATCCCATCGACAAGATATCTGAGGCCACGATATGGCCATTTTCACCAACTTTCTCGGCGATGTATTGTGTCCAACCGCCCGGTGCCGCACCTAACTCCAAAACCGACATTCCTGGCTTAAGCAGTTGATCTTTATCGTTTAATTCAATGAGCTTGTAAACTGCTCTGGACCGATAGCCATCAGCTTGAGCCTGTTTTACATGCTGATCTGTGACGTGCTCTTTGAGCCATCTGTCACTACTTTTACTTCTTCCTCGACCCACAGGCTCTCACGACCGTTACACTATGCGTCTATTACGCGATTCTAAGTGTAGGGTGATATGGTGCTTCCCGCCACTTTCTAAACGCGATTTTGCCAACGCTTAACGAGGCAGCCCCTGCCCAAGGTCGATCAAAGCACGTATGAACAAAAAACTGCTTAGCAACAAACAGCTGAAAACACTTAAATCTATGGCTCACGGCCTGAGCCCAGTGGTTCGGGTTGGGCAACATGGTTTGAGTACAGGAGTTTATTCGGAACTGGATATTGCTTTAGATCATCATGAGCTGATAAAAATTAAGGTGGCCGCGGATGATCGCGAAGCCCGTCTGCAAATGTTGGAACAGCTGGCTAAAAAGTCTGGCGCAACAATTGTACAGTCGATTGGATCGGTCGCCGTTCTATACCGACAAAACCCGGACAAACAGGTTATATCAATTTAAAACTGAGTACACCACGCACCTGTTAGGCTTTATCGGGCAGGTGCACGCTGACCCGCAAGCCGCCTAAGCGAGCGGAAATATCAAACTCCACGCTACCGTTATAGGTTTCCACGATATCTTTTACGATCGAAAGCCCCAAGCCATGCCCGGCAACCGACTCGTCTAAGCGCACACCGCGCTGCATTAACCGATCAAACTCAACTGGAGAGCACCCCGGGCCGTCGTCTTCAACTTCAAGCAATACACCTTGCGCGCTTTTAACGTTAACCATTACCACAGAATTTGCCCATTTAACGCCGTTGTCCAACAAGTTACCGATGAGCTCGAGCATGTCTTGTCTGTCGTAGCTCAGTTGCACATCTTTGCCGATATTACTGCGGATATCGACGGCTTTGTCGGCGTACTCCTGTTCCAACAAACCACACAGAGCGGGCAACTCTTGCTCCAGCTCAAACAGCTGACCGGCGGCTCCCCGACCAGCCAATCTGGCACGCTTGAGTTCGCTCTCGATAAGCTGCCGAATCCGTTCAGCATTTTGGCTTATGGCCTGACGTTTCTCCAGTTCATTGCCGTCGCTCGATTCGCTTGAACGCAACAGCAGGTTTAATGGGCTTTTTAGAGAATGCGCTAAATTGCCCACGGCATTTCGTGACTGGCGTAGGCGCTGATCAAAGCGCGTTAACAAGCGATTAAACTCACTGACCAAAGGCAGCACTTCGCTGGGAACATCTTCAGAGAGCGATACCGCTAAACCGTGCTCGAGTCGGTTCATGTCTTCTCTTATTGCATCAAGCTTTTTTACTGACCGGCGAACAATCAAATGCTGGACAAACAATAAAGTGCACAACAATAACAATGATATCGCTGCAAAATACCATTGAAAGATACTTAAACGAGCGTGTATGGGCGTCATGTCTTCGGCTATGGCAACCGTAAACAAATGCCCCTGCTTTGCGAATCCGCCTTGCCATAAAAGCAAGGGTTCGCCGGCTTTACCCAGCAAAGTTTGTTTACTGATTTGGCCCGGTGCCAGCATGGGTAAATCAAACGATTGGTCCCACGAC
Source organism: uncultured Granulosicoccaceae bacterium (assembly GCA_937923565.1). Taxonomy (GTDB): domain Bacteria; phylum Pseudomonadota; class Gammaproteobacteria; order Granulosicoccales; family Granulosicoccaceae; genus Granulosicoccus. The sequence continues at coordinate 8,779 of CALDTX010000206.1, forward strand.
GAGCGCGATAGAATTTCGCCTTCCGGCGCTAATTTAATAACGTAATATTTTCCAGAACCTGGTAGGTCATAAGCTGGGTTTAAGCGAGCAGACCCCAGCGAAGGTGAGCCCAAATTAAGTTCGGGAAACTCTAGCGCTGCACGCACATGGCTGGACTCTGCTTCCAAGCGACTGTAAACAAACTCATTGGTGAGCAAGCGACTGGTTAACGAACCTGCCCACCAAAATATAAGCATTAATACTAACAAGCTAACGACGAGGCCAACTTGCAGACTTCGTTCGAGTGAGTTCAATTCGGGTCGTTGAACACGTAGCCTTGGCCACGTTTAGTTACGATCATATGGTTACCAATTTTTTCCCGCAAACGCCGTACGTAGACTTCGATCAAGTTACTGTCTCGATCAGAGTCCTGATCGTACACGTGGCCCGACAACGTTGTTTTTGACAGTATTTTGCCGCTGTTGAGCATCAGGTAGCGAAGCATTCGAAACTCTGTGCCAGTGAGTTGATACGATTGTCCATCTTTAACACTGACTTCCTGGGTATCTTCATCAAGCTTTAATGTTTTGGTTTCAATACTGTGTGACATATTGCCGTGGCGTCGGTAAACCAACGCTCTGATACGCGCAATAAGCTCTTCGATATGAAATGGCTTACCCAGATAATCATCGGCACCGGCTTTAAAACCATCGACTCTTTCATACCAGGCATCTCTTGCGGTTAGCACAATAACCGGTACGCGATTATCCCGCTTTCGCCAAGCCTGCAATATATCCATGCCAGACTTTTGGGGTAGACCCAAATCTAACACGACGGCATCGTAGGGCTCCGAGTCGCCAAGGTATTCTCCATCGATACCGTTATTCGCTACATCCACAGCAAAACCCGCTTTGACTAAATCGGATCGCATGTACGTAACGAGCTCTTGATCGTCCTCGATTAATAACAGACGCATGGGGTATTTGGAACTGAAGGCTTCTGATAAACCGGAGTATACCGTGACAAGGCTGCCCCTAAAACGAAAAACCCACCGAACGATGTCGGTGGGTTGCTTGAGTAACCATATTGTCAGCTTAATGCGCTAACTTTCCGGGCGTTAATTAGCCTTTGCCGCGCCAAGGAATGGTTTTAGTAATGACCCAACGCATTATGATATCGAACAATAAACCCAGAAGACCCAGGATGATGATCGTTATCCAAATGATTTCATATTGCGATTGTTTACGCGCCACGTTTTCGACAAAACCGATACCTGTGGTACCTGCCAGCATTTCCGCTGCAACCAAAGTACCCCAACAAACCCCAATGGCGATACGAATGCCAGTAAGAATTTCCGGTAAAGAGTTCGGCAAAATAACGTTTCGCACAATTTGCCAGCGGCTGGCGCCAAGCGAATGCGCTGCATGTATTTTCGACAGTTGCGTGCCCGTAGCACCCGTTCTGGCAGAAATAACCATGATGGCAAAGGCAACCATAAACAACAGAAAGATTTTACCGTCGTCTTGAATACCGAATATGGTCAGTATCAGCGGTGCCCAGGCCAGCGGCGGCACGGGTCGATACAATTCGATCAAAGGGTCGAAGAAACCTTTTGCAAACCGCGACAAACCCATCAATAAGCCCAATGGCACACCAAGCAAGATACCAAAGAATAAACCTGCCACCACGCGTAAAATTGAGTCCCAAACATGGCCCATCGGAACCGGTACTGATGGAGAACTGAAATTACCTGTGGCAACGTTCAACACTTTAGTTTTAAAATTTATAGCAATGTTGCCGTCAGAATCGTGCCGAGGGTAAGCGCCGGGTACCAAATCGGCGACCCAGTCGGGTACGAAAAAGGCCACCATTTCGGCGATGGGCTTTTGTTTAAACCACAACAATGGCGCACCTTTAAAACCGATATCAGGGTTGCCTAACTGTGCTAATGACGCCAATGTGTCTGATGGCTTTGGCAACCAGCGACCCGAACCTTGTTCACTACACGCGGTATTACCAGACAATATGCGACCACCTGGCATTGCAAACGTGTCGATGTGCCTGAGCGAACCCTGCTTAGCCAACTGCACGTCGTGAAATTGAGCCAACGAAGTTTCAACGGGTTTTAATGCACCGGGAGGAAAAATAACACCGTCGTCAACGCGTTTGAGTAATTTGCTCAGTTGCTTCGCAAAGTTTTTAACCGCATCTGAAGATGCACCGGTAGAAAGCGCTTTGATTTCATCACTGAGTGCTTCTGTTTCAGCGATAAATTCCGGGCTCTTGTTGCGTATTTTAATGTAGTCGTCAGAAATGTCGGATAAAGGCTTTGCAACCTCATTATACCAAGCACCACGTTCTGTTATGGGTAAGACGGGTATTTCAGTTGTGCCTACGCCCCAACCCGGCTGCGTTGCACGAGCCTCTTCAATAGCGCTTAACGATTCAGCAGACAAGTTTTCAGAATCGAGTTGTTTCGTTAATGCATCGATGCGCGAGGCGATATTTTGAATATCATCTGCGATGCTATCTGGCATATTATCGGGCGATGCCAAACCAATAAACACCGTTCGCAGGCGATTTATCAACGGTTGAATTTGAGCCAATTCTGCCGCATCGAAGTTGGTGTTTTTAGCAACCGCTTCTAATCGCTCGAGTTGTGCACCTTCACGCGCCAACATGTTTGTGCCTCGCAGCAAGCGCGACTCAAACGGGAACACCGTGCGCATTGGAATAACCGCACTTTCAACTTTTGCCACCTGGCAAAGCTCATTGGCAGCATTAGGGAAAAATGCTCTGGCGGCGTCCCAGGAAAAATAAAGCCAAAACAAAAGAATGGTGGCTACACCGGAAATCACCCAGTGCCAACCGCCCAGCGCTTTTTCCGGGTTGCCAAAAACGGTATCGGTTTTTTCATGTCGAACTAATCGACGACCATAGATGGTGGTGGCAATTAGCGCGAACAGTAATACAAGAAAAACACCACCGACTAATAATGCTCGCAAGCTCATGCAGTTTTCCCCATAATTTCTTCTTCCATATTCCAAATCATGGTGAGTATTTCTTCTCTTACCTGGCTAAACTCGTTATTGTTTTTAACTTCGCGTAAGTCCTGTTGCAAACCCCACTCAGCAAAAGGAAGCTCATATTCTTTGTGCAAACGTCCTGGACGAGGCGCCATAACAAAAAGCCGCTCACCTAGCAGCAGTGCTTCTTCCACTGAGTGAGTAATGATCATGATGGTTTTGCCAGTTTCTTTCCAAATTTTGAGCACAAGTGACTGCATTTTCTCGCGTGTTAATGCGTCCAGGGCACCCAATGGTTCATCCATAAGAATCAAGTCTGGGTCGTTAATCAAGCATCGGGCTAATGCCACTCGCTGTTGCATACCACCAGAGAGTTGGTAAGTCGGCGTGTCGCCAAATCCTTGCAGACCTACGATATCCAACCACTCTTCGACTTTCCTGCGGTTGTCGGCTTTACTGTTTTTCTTCATGCGTAAGCCGAAATCAACATTTTGCGCAACTGTTAGCCATTCGAACAAAGCACCTTGTTGAAATACCATGCCGCGCTCAACACCTGGACCATCTATTTCCTGCCCGGCCAAAGTAAACTTACCGCCAGTGGGACGTAGAAATCCGGCAATTAAGTTTAATAGCGTTGTTTTTCCGCAACCAGACGGCCCCAACACAGACAGCAATTCCCCCTGCTTTAAAGTGAAACTGACGTCCTTTAGGGCATGTACAGCTTCACCATTAGGCGTAGTAAACGTCATGTTCACGTTATCAGCGATGAGATCGCTCATTAAGATTGCACTCCAACTTTAATTGTGAGATTTAAAACAGCACACTTAGGATGACATCACACTAAGCTCACCGGTGACAAGATTGCCTAGCGCTTTGTTGGTCTCTTTAAACTGCCAGCAGTGACAGTTGAATACACAACAAACAGGGCAGTAATTACTCGAGGAATTGCGTATCGATAGTTACGCTGTAATCATCGAGCGCGGGCGTATCGCTGGTGGCGAACATCTTACCCATGAAACTCAACATGCTTAACGCCAAACCACCCTCATTAAAGTATTCAGATAGCTGTTCTTCAACGGTTGGGAAAACAAAACCTTCCATTTGTTCAACGGTTTTTTCCACGCTCATACCCGCATCAGCAGCAATGACACTAATTTTTGCTTGATCGGCAGCAAACTGTTTGTTGGCTTCTTCGGTGACCTCAATAAACGCACGCACATAAGCCGGGTTTTCACGCATAAACGACTCGGTAACTGAAATGATGTCGAAGCTGGTAATCCCGGCGGCGGTTTTCTCTTCTGGTGTTAACATGGGTTTGCCAACTTCTTTCATTTTCGATAAGGAATCGGCCCCGTAACCACAAGCCATTTTTACAGCACCGTCGGTGAGGGAAACAGCGGCATCTGGTGGCTCTTGATCAACGATGGTAATTTGGTCGACATCAACACCCAGAGAGTTCATTGTCATACGGAAACCAAAGTCGGCCATGGTATTGAGGGCAACCGCGACAGACTGGCCTTCCAACTCAGATGCGTTTTCTTTATCGATGCCGGCATCATCGCGCACGATGCAATCATCTGCTGCGCCATAGGCTACCGCAATGGCCACCATCTTAATGGGAGCATTAGCATTGACCGCGTTTGCGAACGGGGTGAGGCCTTGACTGTACGCAATATCGATATCGCCAGCTAACATGGCTTCCGTCATTGCAGTACCACTACCAAAGTTGGTCCACTTAACAGGCACACCCAATGCATCATCAAACGTTTTTTCGACTTTCGCTATTTGGTTCGGAGTGGCCCACTCCAGAAAGAAAGCGACGTTAACTTCATCGGCGGCGTGCGAGGATGCGCTGATCGAACCCCCAAACGCCAGTGCAGACCCGACTAGCATTGATCGAATTTTACTTTGCATACGCTTAAATATCTCCAGTAGTTACTCGAAGCAAGTTATCGCAACACCGATAATTCGATGGTGGCGCAACACGTTAGCCTAAATGTGCACTTTACAAGCCGATAAGTTTAGCGAGTTACGCCAAAGAGAGCCAGCTAAGCATTTACACCCAAAAGACAGTATTTTGTCCGTGAAAGCACAATTACTGTTCTTAAACACGTTTTACCGCGCATATTGTGCAAACCAAAGTGACAGATTTACTCTGAACATGGTGCCATTAACGAAAGTTCAACAAGAAAGCTGGCATTTTTCAGCCGTTTGAGTACGATAGGCAATTATCATTATCGGTGTGAGAACCAAACCCGTTCTGCCATGGCTAAGAATCTTAATTTGTTTTTTGACAGAGACGGCTCTCCGCGAGCACGCGGACCAGCTTCGGAAAAAATTCTTATGACCTTTCTGGAAACTGACGTCCAAGGTAGCGACCATCTTTGCCACGATCTTCTAGAAGACTTAACCGCCGTCGAGTCGGGCGCGGTTGAATCACGGGAATTTATTGGCAACGCGCATGCAGTGACGATCAGCTCCAGCGGTATCACTATCGATTGCCTTGCTCAACAAGACGCCGAAGACGCGCAGGACGGCAAAGCCAATGCTGCAGATCCAGCATCTGCCGACACCCACACTACAAACGCCGAAGATCCAACAAAACAGGATCGAACGAACCAAGAGCAAACAAAGTACGCAAACGCTGAACACCAATACGCAACAGGGCTTAAACATTTCAGAGAGGTATTGGAGGATTGGGAAGCTTTTATTCTGGATGACCAATCTCCGGCATAGCGTCTAGATAGCAAACCAACACTTAAAACGTCGACGTCAAACCCGGTTTCAGGTTTGCTAAATCAATTGCAGCACCGCTACTTTCATTAACAAGGAATTTTTACTGTCGAAATGAACAACATTCTAGACATGCTGTTTTCTACCGAAAACCAAAGCGCTATCGACGAATTATCGCGATCGTTCGATTTATCGCCGGAACAAACTAAAACGGCAGTAGAAGAACTAATACCGGCCCTATCAAGAGGTTTGCAAAAAAACACGGCTTCAGAACCGGGGATGGACGATTTACTCGACGCACTGCGTACCGGTAAACATGCCGAGTACATGGATAAACCATCAACGCTTGGGCAGCCAGAAACCACTAAAGATGGCAACAGTATCCTAGGACATATTTTCGGATCTAAAGAGGTCAGCCGCGAAGTCGCGAGCCGGGCGTCAGCCAGTTCTGGCATCAGCAGTGCCATCTTAAAGAAAATGCTCCCAGTCGTCGCATCGCTGGTTATGGGTGCGATCAGTAAAAAGGTCATTGGCGGATCCAGTAGCAGACAAGTGAATCGGGCAAATTCCGGTGGCATTATCGGCATGCTACTCGACAGTGATAAAGACGGTTCAATCTGGGACGACGTATTATCGATGGCCGCTAAAGGGCTACTGCGCTGAACGAGAGCCCTCAAATACGCTTGGTCAGGCGCAGCGATATCGTAGCGCTGGCTTCGCTATCCAGACGCGAAATCGAATACGGCTTACCGTGGACGTGGACGCCGTCGCGCTTAGGACGCTTTTTAAAACTACCAACCACCAACACCTACGTAGCAACTGCAAACAACACAGTTATCGGTTTTGCTATAGCAAGCCTGGGTGAAGCCCGAGCACATTTGGTTTTATTGGCCGTTGCAGAGAAATATAGAATGCGGGGCATTGGCAATCAGCTATTACAAATGCAGTTGCACAGCGCTCAAACGGCCGGACTAACCGATATTAGTCTTGAAGTCAGAGCCAGCAACAAAACCGCGCAACATTTTTACCGTAAAGCAGGCTTCCAACAGCTAAGGACATTAAAAGACTACTATTGTGGTGCTGAGGATGCTTTGCGGTATCGGATGTCCCCTATTCGCGCGCAGGTTCCTAGCATCAGTAAATTTACTTCAACCGATAGACACTGAATATTGTAATCAGTACAACTTTTGGAACGAACTTGACTCTCAAAACCTTAAACCTAGATGCAAATAAGTGCACAAGCTGCCTGCAGTGTGAGATGGCTTGCTCACTTGAACACGAAGGCATTTTCTCACCTGCGTTCTCACGCATCAAGGTGTTCGAATTCGAGCATGGTAAGCGATCAATTCCCTATACCTGTACGCAATGCACTGAAGCTTGGTGTATGCAAGCATGCCCTACCGACGCCATTTCAATAAACCATTTACTCGGTACCAAAGTGGTAGACGAAAACAAATGTGTTGGCTGCAAGGTGTGCACAATGGCCTGCCCTTACGGAACCATTAACTACAATACCCGCTCAGGCAAGGTCACCAAATGCGACCTCTGTGACGGTGAACCTAAATGTGCCGAAGCTTGCCCCACGGGTGCAATAACCTATGGAGTTGCCACATCATGACTTGGGCAAAAAGAATATTAAGGGTAAACCTCACTGAACTAACCACGACCATCGAGCCATTAAATATGGCTTGGGCAAACGACTACCTGGGCGGTCGCGGATTAGGAACAAAGTATTTACTGGAGGGCATGGACCCAAAAGCTGATGCGATGTCTCCCGAGAATCCGTTGATATTTGCAACTGGCCCGCTCACGGGCACCATGTGTTCAACCAGCGGTCGCTTTGCTGTCGTAACCAAAGGGCCGTTAACGAATATGGTGGCCGCCTCAAATTCTGGTGGTAAGTTCGGCGCCGAGCTCAAATTTGCTGGTTACGACTTACTCATTGTTGAGGGCCGTGCGAGCACACCAGTGTATTTGTTGATACTCGACGATACTGTAAAAATTATGCCTGCAGAACAATACTGGGGCACCTCCGTTTGGCATACCGAAGAAGATATCAAATCGGTTCACAACGACCCGCAAATAAAAGTTGCCTCGATTGGCGTCGCTGGCGAACAAGGTGTTAAGTACGCCTGTATTGTTAACGATCTGCATCGAGCGGCAGGACGTTCCGGCGTTGGTGCCGTTATGGGTTCTAAAAACTTAAAAGCAGTAGCTGTTCGTGGCACACACGGTGTTAGCGTTGAAAACCCGAAAGAGTTTATGGCGGTCGTTAAATCCAGTCATCAGCTGCTAGCCGATGACGCCGGTAGAAAGAGCCTGACCGATTACGGCACCAGCGCCATGGTCGATACGCTAAATGCTTTTGGCGGCTTACCCACAAAAAATTTCCAGGAAGTGAGCTTTGCCGGCACTGAAAAAATAAACCCGCAAGCGATGGTTACGCCCAACGAAAATGGTCATACCAATTTAGTAACCAACAAAGCCTGCTTCGGCTGCACCATTGGTTGCGGTCGCATTGCCCACATCGATAAGAACCACTTCTCGATAAAAGAGCGCTCGCAATACTGGCATGCTTCCGGCGGGCTTGAATACGAAACAATATTCGCTTTCGGACCCATGCTGTGCATAGACGATATCGATGCGCTAACCTTCGCCAGCTTTCTAATGAACGAACACGGCATGGATCCAATTTCATTTGGCGTAACGCTTGCCGCTGCTATGGAACTGTACGAGCTGGGTTTAATCAGCAAAGACGAAACCGACGGCGTGGAACTGCGTTTTGGTAATGCCGAAGCACTGACTATCATGGCCGAAAAGACCGGTTTGCATGAAGGCTTTGGAAAAATGCTCGGTTTGGGTTCCAAACTGATGTGCGAACACTATGGGCGTCCGGAATTATCCATGAGCGTTAAAGGACAAGAGTTTGCTGGCTACGATTCTCGTTCACTGCAAGGCATGGGCTTAGGATACGCCACGGGCAACCGAGGTGCTTGCCATTTACGCCACGACACCTTTACCGAAGACATGGAAGATCAAACCGGTCAGGGTAAGGCGCAACCGTGTAAAGACTCACAAGATAGAATCGCCATGATCGACTCCACAGGCTTGTGCTTATTTACCAGCGGTGCGTGGGCCAATTCAGTGTGGTCAGAGCAAGTCAGCGTTGCCTGTGGTCCTGAATGGACGAGCGAAAAACTCTTGGAAACCGGCGAACGTATTTGGAACCTCGAACGGCTGTTCAACGTGCAAGCCGGACTGCGTAAAGAAGACGACACACTACCCGCGCGGATGCTAAATACCCCAGCACCTGCTGGCATAGCAAAAGGTAAGGTAGCGCAGTTAGATATTATGCTGCCAGAGTACTATGCAGCGAGGGGTTGGAGTACAGAGGGTAAACCAACCACCGACACACTATCCCGTTTGGGCATCGATGCGTCTATGTTGGGTTAACGGGTATTGTTAAAACCGTGTCTGAAACTTTCAGCGTAACAATAAAAACAGGTGGCGCGTTAACGCGCTACCTGCCAGAACCTGGCAGAGGTAGCACGCGTGTTTTACAGTTCGAACACCCAACGTCGGTGCAAGACATTTTGCAGCAGTGGCAAGTTCCTAGAGATCAACCCATGATGACGATACTAAACGACACCATGGTCACCCGACCAGACTACCCCACTACCCTACTTTCCGACCAAGACGTGCTGTCTTTGATGCCGGCGATAACTGCTGGCTAACAGCCAAACCGATAACAACATTAGTAGCCAAACGCCGAAACTACCCGCATCGCTGTCGGTATCCACGGCCTCCGTTGTGGAGCCACCTTCCGTCGTAGAACCCGTTGTGGTTGTACCTGAACTACCATCGCTAGCGCCATTATCTGAAGCCCCATCAGTGCCTTCAGTACTGGTTCCAGATCCAGTTGAGCCCTCAGTTGTAGAACCTTCTGTGGTTGTGCCCTCTGTAGTGGTACCCGAGGTGCTGGATGCATCATCAGTTGCTCCACCACTGGATTCTCCTTCGGTTGAGGACGCCTCTCCAGTGATTAAAACAATGGTTGAGTATTGATCGTTGGTGGCGTTTTCATTGTTGCTCGCGGAAACACTCACGGGAAGAACGTAAGTACCTGGCATATCTGAACTCATCACTATTGCAAAACTTTGGCTTGATGCAGCATCCATTTCATTGAGTTCACAAATAATAGTATCGGTACCGGAGCAACCTGCGGGCAATGAGCTGGTATCGAATTGAATATTGTTAGGTTGGTTAAACGTTAACATGGTGTTCTTAGCAGGCACTACGCCTTCATTACTTACAACGATAGTTGCCGTTAGGTTTTCACCGACTTTAACCGTAGCAACATCGGTTGAAATACTCACGGAAACATCAGTTCCAGCCCCCGGTTCACTGCTCACATCAATAATCGTTGCCGCTACATCATTGTTTGGGTTTTCATCGATTTCGGTTGCACTGAGTGACCCATCGATACGATGTGCACCGGCAATCTTCGCGGTAAGATTAAACTCAAACGCCTCAAACTCATTCGGTGCTGTGGGATGAAGCGAACTTAACAAACAAGTGGCAACGTTCTCGCTTAACGTACAAGCTTCATCAACACTGTCAATTGTCCAGGTGTCGGCGTCAAACTCAACGGTTGCTGTGATGTCGGTAGCCGTATCAAACGCGTCCAGATTTTCAACTTTTGCGGTTAATAATAATGCCTCGTCTATGGCTATTTCTGCTGGTTCACCCGACAGTATTAACCGCAAGTCGATAAAGCTATCAGCGCTCTCAATACTGCCATTAACACACGATACATTGTTGATATTGGTAGGCGTACAAACCTTGGTGTTATCACTAAGGTCTTTTATTAACGCTATTCTATCAATTTCAAATCCATCTTCGCGCGCGCTGATACTAAAAGTGTGAGTACCTGCTGTTGGTATATCTAACCAAATGGTTTTTTCCATACCGCAACTACCGTTTCCGCCGGCATCTCGCTGAGCGCTAGACCACGTCCATGCTTGAAGGTGGGCAGTACAGAACTGCATGGTTCTACCCGACACTGGCCAGGTACCATCAAAACCAACATGAATACCATTGTCTTCGGTGCCTGTTGAGTAAGCGCGGATGTGCACGTAGTAACGACCAGATTCAGGGACATCAATGGTGTAGTCTGCGAAGGGGCCTTGCCCGGGTTGACCCCAGTAGGCGGTCGGCGGTCCAAACGTATCTGCATGCGTAACCCGTACATCCGGCAGAAGCTCCAAATACTGCTGACCACTGGCTTGATCTGAGTGGTTGCCATCAGGATCATCGGCTTGTGTTGCCGTACCAGGCTCGGTCAAAACCCAGCGATCGTCTTTCGCATCATGATCTTCAGCCTCTATACCAATGTAGATATAGTCGTCGGTTTGAATCAATTCAGCCTCGACACTCAGCGGTAATAGCAGCAGCGCAGAGCAAGCCAATAAATGGCTTAGCAGTCGGCTTGGGCGATAGTTTTTAAGCACAGGTGTCCCCTTGTCAGCTTTTTGTTTTGTGCCGGAGCTTTAAAATTTTCAACAATACAAGGGGGATATCGGCCAAATAGGCCGATTCCGTAAGCTGGAATTATTTAAGAATGGTCATGTACCTGATATTGAGAATCAGCTGCCTAATCGATAGGATCTAAAAACGGCTAAGGTAATAAAATTTTTGAATTCGTTGGCAAATTCAAAAAACTGACCTATAAAACAATTCGAAACGAAATTTTTGGCGTTTGGGTTTCTACAAAACATGAGCAAAAACATCAGCACTGTGCGACGCACGCTTCAAGATCTTATTAAAGCGCTCCCCGTAATCCGGGCTAAGCAAAGCCACGAAGCCGTAAAAAAGCATCTGGCTCTAATTGCTTACTACCAGCAAAATTACGACCGATTGGTTAGAAATTAGTCTTTAGCTGTCTATGAGCCGCTTAATTAGCGGTTTAATTACGGACACAAAGCCTTTAATGCGTAAAAGTGGGTCGTGGTAATTCTCCCTTGAGAATATGCGCGCCGGTTCGCAAAACACGCACTATTTCTCCAAACACTTCAAACGCCGGTTAATTCTGCGCTGTAAGCCCTAGATGCGTCTCAACGGTGCATTACAATTCTAGTCGTTAGCAAACGCCCATTAATGTTTGGGAAGAAACGACTATGACTCTTATACAAATTCACTTATTAATGCTGGCCCTTGGCCTGCTCGCCTGCTTGTTTGTGGCCGGTTCCGCCAAAACTAAGAAATCCAAACGAGGCCGCGCTGGCACGTCTTCCAAACCGTGGGGCCTAGCCTTACTGGCCGGTATTATCGTCGCTGCATCTCCACTGAGTCGTTTTTGGCGTTCTTCGGCAGATATGCTCGAACTACTCACTCAGAGCTTGCTGGTTGCAGCAATTGGCTTGCTGGCTTTGCTGTTGTTTGCACTTTTACGCAGACCAAAGCGCGGCGCAAATCGAGAGTCGGGCACGCAAAAAACTAAGGAGCTGCTGCCAGCTGTTGCTGGTGTGGCCTCACTTGCACCCATTGTGATCGACGCGGAACGGCGGGACCACACAAGCATTCAAGCCAATCAAATGGATGGGCTGAACGCCCACTCCAGTTCTGTCACTGTCGATAAGTCAAAGCCTACCGACAGGCAAGAAACTGCGAGCATTGCAGCTGAGCAGCACGTAGCAGATAGTGTAGAAGGTCTGCCAATGTCTGACGATGTGGCTGTGCATGAAGGCTTAAATGGGACTAATGCAGACACAGTTAACGAAGATCTGAATCCGCAGGACTCTGTGAACATGTCAGATACGCTAAATCTTGTTGAGCATGAGCTTCCTGACATTCAAAACAACGCTTTCAGTCAGGGAACTGATGAGCAACAGGAAGAGTTTGATTTAAGCGATACCGAGGAGATCTATTCTCAGTTGCGTGAGCAGCGCACTGAAATCGATTTGCCTGACGTTAACGACTGGACAGCCGACGTTAGTACAGACGATGACATCATTCTGGATGAAAACCTGTTACTGAAAGACGATTTGCCGAACATTGACCCCACGAACGCAAACTCTGATACGTCAGTCATACGTTTAAGCGCTTTAGAGCAAGAACAAATCGAAGATGCAGAAATGATCGAAGTCGATGACGATACTCACGATCAGTCATGGCAATTTGAAAGCGAACTTACCGGCGACTATGCGCGTCCGATGGCTGCAATACAAAATACAACACCCGACACGCTCGATGAAGCATTATTGTTGGCCAAACAATCTGCCACCGAATTGCACCAGCAGGTTGAAGAGTTGGAATCCGGTTTAGCCCAACTGGGTGCAATGCAAACCTCAATATCTGAGGAACAAACCGCTAATCAAACGCTTCAGGCTGAGTCTAATAAGGAAAAAGACAAACTGATTGATGCCGAGGACAAAGCACGCAATGCTGCTGAAGCTGTGATAGCCGTACAGAGCCATTTAATCGAAAAGTCCAAGAGACAGCATGAAGTGATCAACACCCTGCTACATCAGGAACGGCTCAGATTCGCTGCCCAACAGGCAGAAATTGAACGTACGCGTGAAATAGCGAGAAAAGCCACAAACCTTGCCAGAAAAGCAGCGAATGCTCAGATAGCCATTAAGGAAGTTGCACGTAGAGAACAAGCTGCACGGGTGAAGAGTCAGGAGGCCATGCGAAAAGCCGTGCTAATTGCTCGAAACGCCATCAGCGCTTTGGCAAAAGAGGAACAAAAACGTGGCATCACTCGTCATTAAGAGGCATAACTCACACTAATTAAGAATCATTCGCATGCAAAGTTCAGTTAATTGTTTACAAGGGCGATAAATTGCAAATAGTTTACATATTCTATTGAACGTCCAAATAGAATAGGTTGTCGTATAATTACTGACATAACAATTTACAGCGGAGAAGTAACATGACTGATTTAAAAAGACGCCAACTGATGGGCCTGATGGGCGCTACAGCAGTTGCGATTCCTGTAAGCGCGGTTATCGGCACTTTGCCAAGCCATGCTGATGATACGCCAATGGTAGACCCATCAACACCACAAGCGACCGCCCTGCAATACATTGAGATGTCCGACAAGGGCGAGCAAAAATGCAGTTCATGCACGCTATATCAAGGCGCAGCAGATTCAGAAGCTGGCCCTTGCCCATTGTTTCCAGGCAACAACGTAACTGCTGCAGGATGGTGTAGCGCCTACGTGCCACGCGCGTAGAACCAAGCTTTTAAGAACGGAAAAAAGGCCGGATCGGTAAACGATCCGGCCTTTTTTTATGGTTTAGAACCGTAAGCTACAACCGGCTTGCCTTTGGCGATCCAATCGTTAATGCCCTTCTTGACGTTGTGCACGCCTGAATAGCCCAAACGCGCATCAAGTAAATTAGCAATGCTGCTACTGCGTACGCCAGCGGCGCAAATCAACACAAACGGGGTGTCTTTTGAGGCGATTTTCTCAAAGGATGCTAACCAGCTGCCTACATCGTATCGGCCATGCTTATCAAAAAAAGTTAGTAAATGAGCACCTTCTACAACACCGGTGTGACGCCACTCTTCCTCTCGTCTAACGTCTATCACTGCAACCCCTTGGCTAATCAGGGTTTGTAGCTCATCGTTGTTCAGCTGTTTTATTTCAGCCGATGCAACACCAATTTGTAAACTCAACACGCAGCCTAGCAAAGCCGCGGCAAACCATCTTATTGTTTTATTTTTCATAGCGAATTCTTTAGCAGTTGCAGAAATAGGAGCCAAGGCTCTGCATTTGAGACTGCAATTTAGCCAGGAGGTTCCGATACCACCAACCCCATGTCACGAGCGCGTAGTGCCCATTTCTTCCGAGCTAAGGCTTGCATATCGACGGTGTTGTCCAGCTCATCTACAATTTCCAGCCCTAGTAGGGTTTCAAGTACATCTTCCATGGTAACGATGCCGGCCATGCCACCAAATTCATCTACCACTAACGCAATGTGCTCTCGTTTTTCAGTGAAGTGATTAAACAAATCGGGTACTGAGTAAGTTTGCTCAACCGCAATAATTTCGCGCTTAATCGATGCCAGATCTGGCGCTGACGGGTTTGGGTTCGATGCGTTCTCTATAAGGTCGACCAAGCTTGTGAGCAGCTGGTCTTTTAGAATATAGCCAGTAACATGATCGGGCGTATCGCTGTAAATCGGTACACGTGAAAAACGTAGCTGCGGATGTTGCGCATGAAACTCTCTAACCGTTGTAGTTTGCGGCGAGGAAACAACCACCGTGCGTGGCGTCATGATGTCTTTGGCTTGTATCTCTTTAAAGCGCAACATATTACGCAGTAAGTTTGATTCGCCCTCATCGAACACACCTTGCTGGCTACCCAGCTCTGCCATTGCGCTGAAATCCGCTCGGCTTAACACGCTGGCATTTTTGTCTTTTTTAAGTATTTTGGTAATCATCTGGCTCAGAAAAACCAATGGGGCAAGCAGCTTAATAATTATTTTAAGGCTGCGAACGGTAAAGCCGGCAAGCTCCTTCCAGTAATTTGCGCCAATGGTTTTTGGGATAATTTCAGATAACAATAAGATGGCTAAGGTCATAACAACCGGCACCACTAAGGTTGAAATGATCGATGCACCCCATATCGCGGTGGCTTGTGCTCCCACACCAATAGCACCCACCGTGTGTGCGATGGTGTTAAGCGTTAAGATAGCGGCTAACGGACGGTCAATATTGGACTTAAATTCGTCAATAGTTTTCCCCACTTCCGAGCCGTCTTGAAGTTTGATGGCGGCAAAAGAAGGCGTAATACTTAGCAGCACGGCTTCCCAGATGGAACACAGGAAGGAGAACGTAATTGACACCAAAAAGAAAATGACGAGTAATGTATACATAAAAAAATTGCTCAGGCTGATCTATTGTTATAGCGGTTTTTCATCATCAATGCTTATTGTAAAGGCTATCAGCAACATTTTATGACACCGGATAATCAGGATTTTTGGTTCATACCACTCGGCGGTTGCGGCGAAATTGGTATGAATATGAACCTTTACGGGCACGACGACCAATGGTTAATGGTCGACTGTGGCGTCACCTTTCGAGACGCGGACGACAGTAACCGAAGTGGCTTCCATGTGCAAATGGCAGACCCCGCCTTTATTGAGAAGCAAATCGACGGCCTGCAAGGGCTCATACTAACCCATGGCCACGAAGATCATATTGGTGCCGTGCCCCATCTTTGGTCAAAGTTGCAATGCCCGGTGTTCGCAACCACATTCACAGCTGAGCTTCTGCGTCGCAAATTAACTGAGTACGGGCTGGACACCAAAGTGGATATCCGCATTGTTGAACCCGGCGATAAAACCCCGATTGGCGTGTTCGAGGTTGAATGGGTTGCGCATACGCACTCCATCCCGGACCCTTGCGGCGTGGTTATCCGCACACCGGTGGCCAATGTGTTTCATAGCGCCGACTGGAAGCTCGATAAAGCGCCGCAAATAGGCCATCATTACCAACAAAGTGTATATGAGTCTATCGGAGACAGTGGCATAAACGCGCTGGTGTGTGACTCCACTTGTGCAGACCAACCCGGGCATTCCTTATCAGAGGGTGAGCTGTACGATGGTTTACTCGACACCGTTAAACAGGCCAGTGGTCGCGTTGTTGTAGCCTGCTTTGGCAGCAATATCGCAAGGCTACATACGCTAGCAAGAGTTGCTGAAGCCTGTGATCGGCATCTGGGCATGCTGGGGCGCTCATTGCTTAATACCGTTTCAGCAGCAAGAACCGTGGATCTCTGGACGCATAAAGGCACCGTCGTTGATCCAGCGCATTTGGGCTACCTTCCGCCTGAATCGCTATTGCTGGTGGCCACAGGAAGTCAGGGTGAACCAAGAACCGCTCTCGATCGATTAAGCCGCAACCAATTCCGGGAATTAGCCTTAGAAAGTGGCGACACCGTGATTTTCAGCGCAAGAGCAATCCCCGGTAATGAAGAGGCTATCGAAAGCTTAATGCTTCGACTGCGCGGACTCGGCGTTCGAACCATCGAGGCATCTCAAACGCAATTACCGATACACGCATCGGGGCACCCAAGCGTGGAAGAACTGAAGAAATTTTATCGATGGGTTCAACCGGAATTGCTCATTCCTGTGCATGGCGAACCAAAACATCTACAAGCACAAGCCGCCTTCGCGAAATCATTTGGTATTGGAAAACAGCTACAGGGCAAGAACGGAGATTTATTCATCATCGCACCAACCAAAGCCATTCGCAGAAATGCAGTGGACACGGGCAGACTCGGTGTTGAACGGCAAAGTCAAAAACTTAAGACAATACCGCTATAACGCTATTCACCTGTGATCAAACCGGCTGGAGATACCTTGTTCCATAAATTATGGTTTAAATAACTTCAGCCTTTTTGATGCCGTCATTGGCACTTTCTTTCAAATTAAAATCCAAGGTGTTTTCATTCTGAACCCCCTGACTTGTAGCTGAGTTCTCTCCTACCCAAACCAATTCGTAACCTACCCGTCTGAGTCGACGTAAGCACCAGCCGGAAGAGTCTTCATTGAGCTGCATTTTCTTTCTTACGCGACAAGCGGCAGTGTCAATGCGGCGAGCATCTAACGAGGACGGCAAGGACCAAACCGATGTCATTAGCTCAGTGTTTACCACGACGCGGTGTCGGTTAATAAACAGATAATGTACAAACTCATATTCTTTTGGGCTTAAATTAACGAGTTTATCGTGCATGTACACATTACGACGTTCGGTATCGAAGCGATAAGGTGCAACATCAAAGTAGCGCTTGAACCCTTGCGCATGTTTTCGCAATGCGGCATTAAGCCGAGCTTGTAATACCACCGGGGATTCATCAATATTAAAAACGTGATGAGCGCCAGATTCAAGAGCATTCACGATGGCTTTTTCCTGCATAACATCAGAAAAAACGAGTAAACGCTGCTGACCAAAATACTTTGGCAAAGCCGGTTCAGTCTGTTCTTCGCTAACTCGATGGCAAACAACGATCGCACTGAGTAGCATGCTATTAAAATCGTGATTATCGATCGATGTAAAACGTACAAAGTCGAAGCCAGCAGATGTAACCAATTGTTGCATCAATTCGCTGTCTGCATTTTTAGAAGCCACAACCAACACGACTTCACGAGACAATTTGGAATCCATCCTATCGTTCCACCTCTGTTGTTAGATAATTCAATAATTTAATTTGGAAACCGCTGAAAATTTTCAAGCCTTCATGATCCGAAAATTTATGCACTCCAAACAACACCACATCGAAACTAAAACACCGGTAAAACGCTACCAACGCAATACAACTGTTACTACATTAAAACGATATTCAAACTACATTCAGTTGTTAGCTTTCAAATGGCTTGTCAACCGAGGAAGGAGTATACACACTCGATTGGCGCACTTAAAAAGTTGTAACGCTGGTTTACACGCTGTTAAAAACTGTTCCAAAGAATGTTTTAAAATCGCGTTAAATCGTTGTTAAGCCTTTCTCTGTATCGCTTTAAAAACCTTGATATTCAATTACGCGATACGTTTGTTTACACCCGTTTTCGGTGTCGCAAAAATTTCGATATTCAATAGTGGTGATCAAGTAAATAATTCAAATGCGTTACTTGTAAAGAGATGTAAACTTGCTACGGTCAGCCTCATAACCAGTCAGATTAAATAAATACAAAGAATTTTCCCACCGAGTCTTATTGCGATTTCTAAGCACAAGGTAATTAGAGGTTGACAGCAACCGCGAAAATGCAATAAACAGGTTACTAACCATCGCTTTGGCATTCGCTACTCTGGCATGTTGAAAAAAGCTGCTTTAGTCATAGGGGTAGACTCCACCGGAGATCTTCCAAAACTCGGATCAGCCGCTAAGGGCGCCATTGAAGTTGCACAGTGGCTTGAAAGTGAGCGTTATGATGTGGCGTGCCTAACCGACCTGGAAGCACCCGTAGATACACAGCAGGTTATCAGAGCCTTGCAAAATTTTGTTTCGGTGCCAAGCCGATACCATTTTTTACTCGTCTATTTTTCCGGTCACGGTTACTGGAAGGCACGATCCGATATTTGGCTCCTGAGTGGCGCCCCCACCATCACCAGTGAAGCCATAAATCTGGACGGTGCAATGGACCTTGCGCGCTATTCGGGTATACCCAATGTTGTTTTCGTTTCAGATGCTTGTAGAACACTTCCCGAAGAACGTACGGGAGCAAGAGTGATGGGCGTTGATGCTTTTCCCAACTACAGTGAGATCGATAAAATTTCAAAAATTGATTTCTTCAAAGCAACGAGTCAGGCAAGAGCCGCTTATGAGGGCAAGGTAAATGGTGAGGTAACGAGTGTACTAACCCATGCCTTGATGTCAGCTTTCGACAACCCGCCGCAAAGCATGGTTCAAACCGTAGAGATCAACGGTGATTCCGTTGCGGTTGTGCCCAACCGCAAGCTGGAGGGCTATTTACAAAACAAAGTGAATTCAGTGCTGGCGGATATCGATATCAATTTAACCCAAACCATCGAAGCCAACGTACCTTCAAGCGCTGATACGTTTATTGCTCGGGCCAAGTTTGCAAATGATGCAACGCGAAGCGACCCTGATAGCGGTACTGATACTAGCGCTGATAGGAACAGCGGCGCTCCTCGGTGGCATTCAAACGATGACTTAGTATTCCCTTCAGTGATCCCAACACCGCCACGCTGGACATCATCGGTCGATATTGGGTTGAACTCAACGATTGGGCAACTGGCAGCGATCGCAATACAAAAACAGTTAGAACCACAGTCCAGGTCAGCCAACAATGACCTAATGTTACCAGCGAGTTTCAATCAAAAGCTAAGCCCGTTTTTGCCAAGTGCATGGCCTGGTCAGAATGATATGACAGCAGGGTTTATTATCGAAGGTGCGAAAATCGATGATGCGATTTTTTCAACCGAAACTACAGACGCCACTACGCACTGGGTTGATACAGACAGTCACCACCTATCTGGTTCTGCCATAGATCTGCAAAATTTCGGCGATGCGGCCACTATCGCCATTCTGCTTGATAACGGTCAGCTCATTATACTCGCAGCTTTAAAAGGATTTATTGGGCATGCGTACATAAGCGATAACGGTTTGGCCAATGTTATCTATACACCGAGTTCAGCGCCCTCATCCATAAACCCTACTGAATTTCAACAGGTCGATACCAATCGATTGCGATCTTTGGTTGCTTTAGCGGTCAATGAAAACACGTTTAACGTCACTGAGCATCGCCATTCAGAACAACTTGCTCTAAAGATCCGTCAAAACAAATCGCTCGACCCAACATTGGGTTTGTATGCAGCACATGCATTTTCACAAATTGGCCAAAACCAACAACTTGAAAACGTACGCAGTTATATGTTGGAAGACTTAAATGCACAGTTTTTCGATTTACGCGTATTACTTTCACGAGCTGGCAAACAAAACAGCGCCAGCACACACACTGTACCCAACTGCCCTTTGCTGACGCAAACCTGGAATTTACTCAGGCCGCGAGGTATCGGTCTACCTAACGTGCTGCAAGATGCCATGCCTTACTTATGCAATTCGCTTTGGACTACGTTCAAAGAACCCGCTGCTCACACGCTATTCGACGCCTTTAAAACCGGAGAAATAAAATGAGAATTCTGTTTGTTCACGGACGCGCTCAAGGTGGAAAAGACAAGGCTCAACTCAAGTCTGAATGGATTGCTACATTACAACGAGGATTTAAGGCGAACGGGGATACATTTCCAGATAACCTGGTGTTTGATTTTCCGTACTACGGGGACAAACTGGATCAATTCACAGCGCAAGCGAAGTTACCAGCATCGCACGATGTCGTGGCTAAAGGAACGGGCCAAGACCGACAGTTTGAACAGTTCATGCAATCTGTGTTGCAAGAAATGAAAGAGAACACAGGATTAAGCGATCAGGATATCGAACCGTTTTTCGATGGTGAAGCCGCTACAGAGAAAGGTGTTCAAAATTGGCGGTGGGTTCAGGCGATTGTTCGTGCCATCGACACTCATTTTACAGAAGCTGCCGAATTTACCATCGAAAAATTTTTAAGCGATGTGTTTCTTTATGTCAATAAACCAGCGATTGGATCTGGTATTAACAAAATAGTCCAAGATGAATTAACAACCGAGCCTACTATCGTTGTAGGTCATTCATTGGGGTCGGTCGTTGCCTATAACGTTCTAAACAACAGTATTAATAATATCGATCTGGTTAAGTTTATTACTGTTGGTAGCCCTTTAGGCATTCGGGCAATCGCTGCAAAACTGGGCGTGTTGAATAACCCCGCGGCAAAACACAATTGGTATAACGCTTACGATAAGCGTGACATTGTGGCGCTAAACCCGTTGGACCACAGTTATTTTCCTACCACACCACCTATTGATAACAATGCTGCCATAAAAAACCATACCGACAACAGACATGGCATTGTGGGTTATTTAAACGATACCAACGTGGCTGCAGAAATAGCAAAATGCCTTACTTAGTACCTAAAACAACACATCGCCTTGCTGCTTCATGTTCAGTAGCATAGTTGAACCTCGTTTGACCATACTGCCAGCAGAGTAAGATTGCCCCACAACGACGCCCCGAGTATTCGGTGAAAAGTTAATGTTTAAGCCGGCTCTGGACGCCGCAATTTTTGCTCTGTCGGCGCTTAAGCCCATTAACGAGGGCACTCTTACGCCAAGCTCTTTTACGCGAAGGTTTACGCGACTGTCTTTTTCAACGCGCCGGCCCGGAGATATCGACTGATAGCTGACTTCGTCACCTTTGGTGTCTAAAGCAAGCTGTACCGTCACTGAGCCTACTTTCAAGCCCGACTGCTCAAGAATACGTACAGCGGATTCTTTTCGCATGCCGCGAACATCAGGAACGCTTACTGAGTCAGCTTCGATAACCAACGTAACCGTGCTACCAACCGCTACACGGCTTCCGCCAGGTAGCGACTGACTAATAACCTGCCCGGGAATATTATTACCGGTTATGCGACGATCAATGTTGCCTACCTGTAGGTTCGCATTCTTCAGTGTGCTTAAGGCTTGCAATTCCAACAGACCAATGACAGTTGGCATTTGGGTTGCCCTTTCTGAATACGACAGCACCAGTTTGTTACGGCGTTTTAAAATTTCTCCAATGGCAGGCTTACTGCCGGTGATAGTACCAATTCTTGCGTTGCTGAGCACGGGTTCAGGTTTAGCTAACGTAAAGCCTTCAGAACGCAACAGCTTTTGTGCCTGACCCAGCGACAGGCCTAACACATCAGGCACGATGTACTCTGCACTGTCTTTTTTGATGACGCGCTCTACATCATTTACACGCCTTAGTAACTCGTTATACCGTTCTTTACTAAGCCTGCCTTGTTGCAGTCGTTGATTGTTAATTGCAATTTCCTGACGTGGTTGAAGTAACACGCTAGCCGTACTTTTCGGGTAAAAACGAACCGCGCCTTCAATACCAACAACCCGCAAATCGACGTCTTGCTTAACAGATACCCAATAAATGGTGGACTCAGATGCAGCAACACCGAACTCTGTTTCAACCTGAAACGCCTCTTTGAGTTTATTTTTTATTTTTACAGCGACATCGCCAATCGTTAAAATGATGGACGAAATGGTGACTTGCGTATTTTCAAACAAGGTGACTTCCACGCCACCGTTTTCTAACAATAAAACCGCTTCTTCACCCGGCCCGGTTTGGAGCACATCGCCTTTTTTCAATTCAGTACCAGCGGTTGCCTCAAAAACTGAACCACCGCGTTGGATCGATATACCTGAGCTGGCAAGCCTGTGGTTAACAACAACAGCACTCACTTGCGGCTTGGTTGCGCAGGAGCTCAACGTAAGCAATGTACACAACAACAGTAGCAGTGGCCATCGAGGTCGTTGTGACCCAGAACTTACTGTGCTAAAAGAGGTAAACGTTTTTTGATGAGTCCACATAGCCACCACCCGATAAGCATTGCCAACACTAGGTACGCAGGGTTCAGCACCCAGTTTACGTTTGAATAAATTAAGGCACATAAGAACCAAATAACAAGCACAGTAACCAATAGTAGCGCAACGGTACGCAGCCGAGAAGGCGAATAAGCTAAACGCGCATACGCAGCCATACCACCTAGAATCATCATCAACAAAAACTGGGCGCCATTGGATAGCCGCACTATTTCTGTGTTACTCAATAAATTGTTAATAGCATCGGCTTGCCACAAGAACCCGTCCCTGGTATCCGCAAGCGTATTTACCGTGTCGTTTTGATCCAGGTAGCCAATCAGTACCAGCTTTCCTTCGAATCTTTCGTCAGAATACGCCGTATCTGAATGATGCGTCAGCATTTTCTGATGCCACTGTTCCAACGGCGTGAAACGTAGGAAGCGCGTACCAATAAAACTTTCCGGTGCATCAAGGCCTGCGTCAATAAGCGAACAGACAACCCTGAACGGTCGACGGACATCTTTTTCACTGGGTTTTAACACCAGGTTTTCGCCGATAAAGGATCGAGCAGCCACAGCAGAGAAAGCAAGATGTGAGATCTCTTCTTTGTGCTGAATAAACAATGGCAAGGCGCGAAAAACACCCATGGAACCCTGAGTACAATTATGGCCACTGCGTACACCAGCCTCGAGCATTTTTTTCGGCACCCTGTTGTGTTTAATATCCGGTGAAACAACCACGGTAATGCCACTGGCAATCACCTCGGACATAACTGCTGAGAGTTGATGCCCAGCGTCGACTTCTTTGGAAAACTCACCTGTGCCTTCATCAACGGAATAAAACGCATCAATAGCGATAACCTTTGGCTTCGCCAGCGCCAGTTTTTCCAGAACGCTTGCCAGCTCGCGCCGTTTATCAGCAATGGGCCCGTTGGCCAAAGCGATCGTCTCTAACGATGTGTGAATTTCTGAA
>CALDTX010000207.1 GCA_937923565.1 uncultured Granulosicoccaceae bacterium
CCAAACTACCCGTTCAGCACCAAACGCCTCGAAGGTGTGTTCAACAAACGGGCGAATATCGTCGAGCGTCCAATCAGTGCCACGTCCGTATGCCACCACACCCGACACTTTACCAACTACGTTGGGTCGTTCCGCTATAGCAAGCATTGAGGCACGCCACGGATCCAGCTGTGCCTCTTTAACATTGGGCACACCACAATGATCCAATACAAATTGAACATCCGGACAGGCGTCTATGAGTTCAACCATAACGGGTAGTTGATCGGCCCGCGCGCAAATATCAAAAACATAATTCGTATCAGATAACAATCGTAGATGCTTACGAAAACGCTCCGTACGAGACAATTCGTCGTCCACAACATGCAGCACACGTCTGAACCCCTTAACCCACGAGCGCGTTTGCTGTCTTTCGAAATAAGCTGGAAAATCGTCGTTCTCAGGCCGACAAGCGGCAATAGCACCGACCAATTGCGAATCAGCACCATCCATAAGTTCTTTTATATATAACGACTCGTTTTCCATATCGTGCTCGGCAACGTCGACCTCCATATGGAGTGATTGTGCAATGCCCAATTGCTTACAATTGCGCCAATACTCAGCGTAAGTTGCATCGTTGTTAAGCGCAGGCTCATCGGCAAGCCACGGATAGTTCAGGCGTTTACGGTTAATCAGGTGAACATGCGTATCGAACAGCATTGAATATCCTCTGTTATAGCTAAAGGCGTAGTTACTAGTGAAAACTAAACCGCCAACCACTTATAATCTACCACCACACCGTGCTTACATCCATTAACAAAGCTCAGTTTGTTTCTCAGACAAACAGGATTACTTTAAGCATGACACCCAATGTGATAGCGTTACAACTGCATTTACTCAAAACAGACACGCCAATGTCGGAAACCATGCCATTTAATGCAAGTGAGCTGAATCAAAGCTGGCCCTTACCCAGTCAGCCTTTACCGGTTATTATTTTTGGTGCAGGCTCCATTGTTCGCGATGCACACCTCAGCGCTTATAAACTGGCAAAAATTCCTGTTGTTGGAATTTATGATCCAGACACCGAAAAAGCCTGCCAATTATGCGCAGAATGGGACATCCCACTTATTAGCGAACTAACCGACGCGCTGTCGCGAACCGGTGTGTGTTTCGACCTTGCAACGCCGCCAGCCATTCACGCCGAATTGCTGGAAAAAATACCACAAGGTTCACCCGTGCTCATTCAAAAACCCATGGGTGAAAACCTTAGCGATGCCACTCACATTGTTAAGGTTTGCCGCGAGCGAAAACTAACCGCTGCAGTCAATTTTCAATTGCGCTTCGCACCCATGATGTTAGCGCTTGAGCACGCCATTGACCAAGGTTTTCTTGGCACCGTGATCGACTTCGATGCATGGTTAGCACTGGATACGCCTTGGCACCTTTGGGAATTTCTTGAATCGCTTGATCGTGTGGAAATCGCCGTTCACTCAATACACTATCTTGATTTTGTTCGTTCGCTATTAGGCAACCCAAACGGCGTGTATGCAAAAACGGTTTCACACCCACGTAGCAAGGTTGCTCAATCACGTACAGCCGCTATTCTCGATTATGGCGACGAAGTACGATGTAGCCTATCGATTAATCATGATCATTTTTTTGGTCGAAAATTTCAGGCGTGCGAATTTAGAATTTGCGGAACCGAAGGTGCTGCCTATGTAAAGCTTGGTTTAAACCTTGACTACCCACGTGGTGAACCTGATGAATTGTGGATTCACCCAGCGGGCGCAAAAAATTGGACGCAAGTACAACTGAGCGGCTCCTGGTTTCCGGAAGCCTTTGCTGGTCGTATGGCAAACTTGCAACGCTTCGTCAACGGTGAAGACAACAAACTGATAAGCTCCGTAGAAGATGCTTGGCAAACCATGGCACTGGTGGAGTCAGCTTTTAGCTCGAGTGCCAGGGGTGCCACACCCATAGCTGAATTTCCATAACTATAGTAGCAAAAGCACATAAACACATAAACACATAAAAGCCTACTAACGGGCCAATGCGTTAACCATAACTTAACTACACGCTGATAAACATGAAAACATCAACAACCCGTTATGCCGCTCGTTTAAATGCTTTTAAAATTGGTGCTGAGCATTATTGGCCTGGTAAAAACCGAATTACCACGATTGACATGTTAACCAGAGCTGCAACGGTAGACGGACTAAATGCCGTAGATTTCAACTACCCAGATCATTTCGAAGACTGCACAACCGATGATATAAAACACTGTCTGAACGATTTAGATATTCATCTTAATGGATTAGCGATGCGCTACTACACAGACCCGGCATTTAAATTGGGAGGCTTTACCAACCCTGACCCACGTGTTAGGCAAGCAGCAATCGATCTTACGCTCGAAGGCATCGACAAATTATCGGAGCTTGGTGGTTCTATTATGACTCTATGGCTCGGGCAAGACGGTTTCGACTACTCCTTTCAAGCGAACTATCAGCAATTATGGGATCACACCCTTGAGGCGTTAGCCGTAGTGTGTGATCACAACAAAGACATCGACATATCGCTGGAATATAAGCCAAACGAACCACGCTCCTATTCCCTGATGCCTGATGTAGGCAGCAACTTATTGGCACTAACAGAACTGAACCGGGCGAACACAGGTGTAACGCTAGATTTTGCTCATGTGCTGTACGCCGAAGAAATGCCAGCGCATGCAGCCGCTATGGTAGGTCGTTTCTCTCGCTTGCTAGGCGTTCACTTGAACGACGGATATGGTAAACGCGATGATGGTTTAATGGTGGGCAGTGTGCATCCGGTACAAACCATTGAACTGTTCGTGGAAATGAACCGGCTTAACTATAACAGCACCGTCTATTTCGATACCTTCCCAGATTTATCCGGGCTAGACCCTGTGGCTGAAGCCACCGTCAATGTAGAAATGGCGAACAAATTGGCAGCAGTTGCTAATTCCCTCACTGATAACGCTGAACTGCAAGCGGCAATTGCACAGCAAAACGCACCTGCAAGCCAAACCATTGTTAATCGGGCTTTATACGCTAGCCATCAGACAACATGACAGCCAAACCAACAACATCGTCTGACAAATCATCAGCTGAACAAGCAAAAACTATTGTCGTTTGTGGATCACTGCATTACGACGTAGTTGTTGACGCCCCACATTTACCGCACAAAGATGAAACAGTAACCGGTTCAAGCGTTAATTATATCTGCGGTGGCAAAGGCGGTAACCAAGCCGTGGCTGCAGCGCTTAATGGTGTGTCCACCGCATTTATTGGTTGCGTTGGGAATGATCAGTTCGGGGAAACGTTAGTGGCACATTTGCAACAACACCGTATTGATTGTAGCGAACTTCAAATGATACAAGGCGCATCAGGCATGAGTGTAGCCATTGTCGATGATCATGGAGATTATGGTGCGGTCATTGTGTCTGCGTCGAATTTACAGCTAAACACGAACAACATTACCTTGGCTGAATCTACCGCGTTGTTGATGCTGCAAAACGAAGTTCCAACACCGGTAAACATTGCACTGGCACAGCAAGCACAAGCGCTTAATATACCAGTGATGCTTAATGCGGCACCGTACCGATCTTTACCTACTGAACTCATAGAACTGCTCGATATTCTTATACTAAACCGAGTAGAAGCCGAACAATTTTTGAAAACCGAACTGATGGGCATCGACAACGTAGTAGCCGCACTCGAGCGAGTTGAATCACCTGTGAAAAATATCATTGTTACACTGGGTGAGCAGGGTCTTGTCTATCGCGACTACAAAGGGCAAGTTCAACAAAAACAAGCATTCGCGATTACGGTGAGTTCAAGCCATGGAGCTGGCGATATGTTCTGTGGTGCACTGGCAAGCCAGCTTATAAAAGGCGTCAATGTAGACGATGCACTCAAACATGCCATGGCCACTGCTGCCTGGTATGTTAGCGCGCCGCTGGCAGAAAGATCAAAATTGAACCTAACGGCTATTGATTCACTACTGCGAAACGCATAATCGTTTCACTCACGCGCAAATTGATGTAGTGTTTACTCAAACCAAAACGAGGTGTCAACGTGCTCAAAAAACGGCATTGGGATAGGCTGGGTAATGGCGGGCTTACATTTACCGAGCTAGGCTTTGGAACTGCACCTTTAGGCAATCTCTATCAAGCGATATCCGACGTCGATGCACGCGCAACGCTCGATGCCGCTTGGGAAGGTGGCGTTCGCTACTTCGACACAGCGCCACTGTACGGTCTTGGCCTATCTGAAACGCGACTCAACCCGTTTTTACGCGATAAACCCCGTGACGACTATATCCTGTCGTCCAAGGTTGGCCGCTTAATTCAACCGTGCGCAGAAAAGCATCGAGCCGGTGTTGGCAAATGGTTCGACGTACCCTGTCGGCGCGAACAGTTCGACTACAGCTACGACGGCGTAATGCGCTCTTTCGAGCACTCCTTTTCTCGCCTCGGCGTCGATCGCATTGATATTCTTTACGTACACGATCTCTGTATTTTTTCCCACGGCTCCAAAGCCATCTCTGATATGCGCATCGAAGAATTCTTTGCCGGCAGAGGTTACGATGCCATGATTTCATTGCGCGACCAAGGCGTTATTCGGGCAATAGGTGGCGGTATTAATGAATGGGAAGTGTGCCAAACACTGGCCGAACGAGGCGACTTCGACCTCTTTCTTTTAGCAGGCCGTTACACTTTATTAGAACAAACAGCGCTCGACAGTTTCTTACCACTGTGTGAGCAACGTGGCATCGGCATCGTAACCGGTGGACCTTATAACTCCGGCATTCTTGCCAGCGGTGCAAAACCTGGCGCATTCTATAACTACGACCCTGCCCCTCAAGCCATTATTGATCGCGTTAATGCCATAGAAAAAGTTTGTCGGGCACATGATGTAGAAATGGTCAATGCAGCATTTCAATTTCCTTTACTGCACCCGGCACATGTGGCAGTCATTCCCGGTGGGCAAGGCGTGAATGAAATGCGCGGCAATTTGAAAGCTGCACAAGCTGAGATACCGGCAGCACTTTGGGCAGACTTAAAAACAAACGGTTTATTACGTGAAGATGCGCCAACTTAAAATTTCAACACGCCAAGATCGCAACTTGATAGTAAGTAGCACCTAATTTAACGCGAGACGCACAGAGCATGACTACAAATTTTCAGCGAGTATTTGGTTCAACAAAACCCGTTATTGGCATGGTGCATATCGGCGCATTACCGGGCACCCCATTGTATGACCCCCAATTGGATCTGGTGGCGGCTGCCCGCAAAGAACTGTTAGCGTTGCAAGAAGCTGGTTTTGACGCTGTGATGTTCGGCAACGAAAACGACAGACCTTACGAGTTCAATGTTGATACCGCGTCAACCGCAACAATGGCCGCCATTATTGGCCAATTAAAACCTGATATAAAAGTGGCATTCGGCGTCAACGTCTTATGGGACCCACTCGCAACCATTGCCCTGGGTGTTGCAACGGGCGCCGACTTTGTACGCGAGATATTTACCGGTGTTTATGCCTCCGACATGGGCCCTTGGACAACCGATGCCGGTAAAGCCATGCGTTATCGCGATAGGCTTGGACGACGCGACATGGCAATGCTCTACAACGTATCGGCAGAATTTGCCCATTCTCTGGATCAACGATCACTGCCCGATCGTGCACGCAGTGCTGTTTTTTCATCGATACCGGATGCTATTTTAGTGTCGGGGCAAATTACCGGCGAAGCGGCGGCTATGTCTGACTTATCGGCTGTTAAAGCTGCGTTACCCGACACACCCGTTTTGGCCAACACCGGCGTGAAGCACGATACCGTCTCCGACGTACTCAGTATTGCTGATGGTTGCGTTGTAGGCTCATCTTTAAAAGTGGACGGAGATACCTGGAACACCATAGACCCAGAGCGAGCCCGTCACTTTATGGCGCTTGCCAAAGAGGCGCGCCAATGAAACAAACAATAAAAACAGATCTATTGGATCTAATGATGGTGCCCGGTTTATCCGGCTATGAGGACCGTGTGCGTCGAGCCATTAAACATCGTTTGTCAGAATTTGGTATCAACAGTCAAACCGACACGCTTGGCAATCTGCACGCACACTTCGAAGGAGTTGGTCCGCGCATTATGTTGTTTACGCACATGGATCAACTCGGATTTATCGTGCGCAAAATTGAAGATAACGGTCTTCTGCGTTTAGAACGATTAGGCGGTGTACCTGAACGAGCGCTAGCGGCACAAGATGTTTTAATTTGCGTTGCTGAAGGCCGTGATGTACCCGGCACCATCGCAAATAAAAGTCACCATGCAACAGCGCCATCGGAAAAATATACGGTGACGCCCTATGCCGAACTGTACGTTGATACCGGATATAGCTCAGCCAGTGCTGTGGAAGCTGCAGGTATTCGCATCGGTCAGCCCGTGGTATACGCGCCACATGCCAAAGAACTCGCCGACGATAAAATCAGTGGCACCTCGGTTGATGATCGTGCGGGTTGCGCGGTGCTATTGCAAGTTGCGCAAGCTTTAAAAAACCGGACTGGCGGACCACCGGTCGATTTAGCCTTCACCGTATTGGAAGAATTTAATTTACGCGGTGCACAAGTACTAGCACAACAACTACAACCAGAAATTGCCATTCAAATTGATTTAATGCTGGCAACCGACACACCCGACATGACAGCCAAAGGCGATATGGTTTTAGGCGGTGGCCCCGGCATGAGTTTGTACAGTTTTCACGGACGCGGCACGTTAAATGGCGTTATTCCTCACCCGGCAATGGTGTCTTTATTTGAAAACACCGCGCAAGCAAAAAATATCCCGCTACAACGCAGTGCCCAAAACGGCATACTCACCGACCTCTCTTATGTGCAGCTAACAGGCAAAGGTGTTGCCTCTATCGATATGGGTTTTCCGATGCGCGCATCGCACTCTGCACGAGAAGTTTGCGATCTTAATGATCTGGTACAACTCAGCGAACTCTTAACAGCTGCTATCGCAAACGTTGACACCGCGTTCTCGCTCAACCGGGACGACTACACCTAATGGCTTATACACTCGGCATAGACATTGGCACGTATGAAACCAAAGGCGTTTTGGTGGACGCCAACGGTGAAGTGTTCGCACAAGCATCACGCGCGCATGAAATGTTAGTACCCGAACCGGGCTGGGCTGAGCACCGACCAGAAGAAGACTGGTGGGGAGACTTCGTTTACGTTTGCCAAACCTTGCTGAAAGAAAGTGGCGTCAGTCCCAACGCTATAAAAGCCGTTGCCTGCAGCGCTATTGGTCCGTGCATGCTACCGGTTGATAAACAAGGCAAGCCTTTGATGAACGGCGTTCTGTATGGCGTGGATGGTCGTGCAGAAGAACAAGTGCTAACGCTTACGCAACGCATTGGTGAAGCAACGATTATTGAACGTTGCGGCAATGCGTTAACGTCACAATCGGTGGGTCCAAAAATACTGTGGTTAAAACAACAACGACCCAATATTTACGCACAGACTGAACATATACTCACATCAACCAGCTTTTTGGTGCATAGACTCACTGGCGAAGTTGTTATTGACCACTACACTGCAGCCAACTTCGCACCACTGTACGATGTCGAGAAAAAAGACTGGATAGACGATTTAGCCGACGACATCCTACCCCTTGAGAAATTGCCACGTCTGTTATGGTCGAACGAAATTGCGGGTGAAATAACAGCAGCGGCCGCCCATGCTACGGGTTTAGTTGAAGGCACACCCGTAACCGCAGGCACGATAGATGCGGCCGCGGAAGCTTTATCAGTAGGTATGCAACACGCAGGCGACATGATGATGATGTACGGCTCAACGATCTTCATCATTTTACGCACCGCTAACCGAGTTGCTGATCCGCGTTTATGGTATGCACCGTGGCTGTTTGAAGGTGAACACGCCTCAATGGCAGGCTTGGCAACGTCTGGCACACTAACGCATTGGTTTCGGGATCAGTTCGCAAAAGATCTCGACCCTGAAACCGCATTTGCAGAACTGGCCAAAGAAGCCGCCGACTCCCCTGCTGGCGCTAACGGTTTACTGATGCTGCCGTACTTTTCAGGCGAACGCACACCTATTCATGATGTGCATGCAAAAGGTACAGTTATCGGTTTAAATTTAACCCACACACGCGGTGATATGTATCGGGCACTGATTGAAGGTATTGCACACGGCACTCGCCACGTTACCGACACGTTTGCAGAAGTGGGCCAATCGCCCGCGCGTTTACTGGCCGTTGGTGGAGGCACTAAGAATGATTTATGGTTGCAAGCGACTTCTGATATTACCGGTATCGATCAGATCGTTTGCAAACAAACCATTGGTGCAAGCTATGGCGATGCCTTTTTGGCAGCTTTGGCCATTGGTTTGGTGAGTCGTTCTGATATAGCTCAATGGAACCCAACGCTGACAACCGTTAGCGCGAACGGTAATGCGGTGTATGAAAGAAGTCATGGGTTGTTTCGTAGGCTCTACGAGCAAACCAAAGACATAATGCAAGCGCTCTGAACTGCCCCAGTATGCTGCGAACTGGAGCAGTTATTTATTTTACGGCGCCGGCTGCCATACCCTTAATAATGTATTTCTCCAAAAAAATCGCAACAATAACCAGTGGTAAAATGGCTGCCGACGACAGCGCCGCCATCGACCACCAATTGATCCCTTGAGAACCGGTTTGGGATGCCACCATTACCGGCAGCGTTGTCGCATTGGTGGCCGTTAGCAGAGCTGCGAAAAAGTATTCATTCCAACACAACACCAACGACAATATAAACGCGGCCACCATACCGGGTAAGGCAATAGGCAACACTATTTGTAAAAACGCACCCCAGACACCCAAACCATCAACCAATGCAGCTTCTTCGAGTTCGATGGGTATGCCCTGAAATTGATCACGCATAATCCAGATAACTATCGGCAACACCATCAGCGTGTACAGCAAGATTAAACCGATGCGTGTGTCGATCAGCGCAAGCGATTTGTATAACACCAAAAACGGTAAGGCCAATACCACTGGCGGCAAAATCATCTGGCTTAGAAAAAAGAAAGAGATATCGGAGTTGCGCATAAAGCCAAATCGGAAGTTAAACCGCGACAAGCCGTAAGCCGCTAATGAACCCAACACCACAGCCAGCATCGATGATGTGACAGAAATAATTGTGGAGTTCCAAAAGCGTTTGAAAAACTCTTCTCGTACCGTCGATACCTCGCCAATTAAACGCGGCGAAATACCGATCGACTCCCAGCCTTTCCAGCGCGGTGTGAAGTCCCACCAAGGCACCATGTTGCCGCGCATTACATCGGGAGCCAGCTTAAACGATGTGGTTAATGTCCAGTAAATAGGAAAAAGGCAGACGAAGGCCCAAAGAAACAACGCTGAATAAATGGCTATGCGGCTGGTCCACCATTTAGGTTTAGCTGGTTGTGCATAGTCGTGATCTTTGAAAATTGCACTCATGCCGGACGCTCCATCCAACGACTCACCAGCTTAAGTAATGCGGTCACGAAGATGATAATCAGAATTAAATAAACCATGGCTAATAGTGTTCCGTAGCCTACGTTTGATCGATCACGGTACTCGCGGAAAATAAAACTGGTAACACTGTCTGTGGCACCACCCGGCCCGCCTGACGTTACGTTTATGATGATATCAGCAAGTTTTAACTTGAAAATTATACGGATAACAATCGCTGTAACCGACACAGGCAACATTAACGGGAAGATCACTTCTTTAAAGCTCTGCCAACCTGTTGCACCATCCACTTTGGACGCTTCTATAACTTCGCTGGGCAGCGCTTGCAAACCTGCCAGTAACATGATCATCATGAACGGGATAAAGGTCCAGGCATCCATCGCCATAATCATAAAGCGGGCTATTTCAGGTGATCCGAAAAAACTCGGCTCAACACCGATGTCTCTTAGCAAACGCGATACCGGACCAAAACGAACTTCGAGCATGGACTTACCGATCATCCAGGACACCGCTACCGGACTTAGCATTAACGGCAAAAGAAAAACGACCCGAAAGAATTTGCGTGCTCGAATTTGCGAGTTCAATAACAAGGCTAAGCCAAATGCGATGACATATTCAACGCTGACGGCCAGCACGTAGTACACCATGTTCTTCAGCGCGTTCCAGTAGAATTCGTCGTTCCACATTTCTTTAACATTCGACCAACCGTTAGGTTGCGGCCCATTGGGAGACGCAAGGTTCCAATCGGTAAAAGAAATGTACAGAGCGAACAACAGAGGGAATACAACCAAACTAACAACAAACAGTGCAGCCGGTAGCACAAACAAGGTGCGCTTACCTTTTTCACCGTTAACAATGACTTGTGCAGCGCATAACGCCGTGGCCCAAAGCATATAGGCATAGAGCACCGGCCGCCACGTGTCGAAGCCTGTGCTAACACGGCCTGTTTCAAAAGCCATTTGCCATGCAGCCAGCGCCAAACCGAAAAGCGCCGTGCTCCAGACCAACAGCTTTCCCAGACGTTTGCGGTTGTTTGAGATGTTATCAGCAGTAACGGTGTGCAGCAGATCGCCGTCGGTCATCATCGTAAAAAGCTAGCCTGTCATCTGAATAGATTCTATGCAAATAAGCGTTTATGCATAAGAGTACCTGCAAGAACAATGAGCACAGCAAAGGCTGCGCTCATTGACTACTACCTGACTAAGATAAACCCAAAGACGCTTTATAAACAGCGATTTGCTCATCGCGGCCAATTTGGTCTGTGATTTTTTCCCATGCAGCAGCAATTGCATCGGCCGTTTCCTGCGCCGACGCATACTTACCCGCATAGCCTTTCGCCAGCTCATCTTCTGCAACAGAATAGTATTGGAAGATACCCGGAATACGCGGTTCGATGGCGGCGTTCGGGTGGTTATAGCTATCAGCGTTTGAACCGAGATAATCTTCAACGTAAGCACGATCGTAACCTGCCTCTTCCCACTCTTCGAACTGGAAGTGCGAGTTACGGTAAGGCTGGAAGCCTGAAGGATAAGCCGATGCCCACAACGATAGGTCTTTACCACCTAAGTGTGCAGCAGCCGACCAGGCAGCCTTCTTCTTTTTCTCATCGCCTTCAACGGTTGCCATAACGTACACACCCCAGCCAATGTAAGCCATGTTAGGTGCTTCGTTACGCGTTTCTTCCCAAGCACCGCTTTGCGCGTTATAAACACGATCGGAAGCTGGGTTAACACCAAAGCCAACCACATCGCCCACCACTGAAGTATCCGAAGTACGCGCAGAAGAACCGACATCGCCCCACCATGTAAGCATAGAACCGGTACCGGCCAAGAACTGTTGAAAGGCTGTAGTGCCGGGATCGGCGTTGATTTGATCGGTTGGGTAAGCATCAGCTTCAATCAAGTCCATAACATCTTGAATGGCCTGCACCCAAGCTGGGTTATTCACCATCGGTTTCATGGTGTCGGGCTCAAACAACCAAGCCGGGCTATTAGGATGCTTTGCATAAGCGGCGGCACGATTTTCTAAGAAGTAAAAACCGAAACCACCCCAACCTTTCAGTGGATCAAGATAACCATGTGCTGGTAATCCGGTGAGCGGATCTTCTTTTCCCACCAAGTCTTTTGAGATCTGATTGATTTCCTGCCAGGTGGTGGGTACCTCTTTACCGGTAACTGAACCTTCGCCGAAGTAGTCTTTACGGTACGCAAAGGTATGGCAATCGCCATCGATAGAAACGCGATAAGTTTTTCCATCCCATGTGCCCACAGGCTCTTTTAAGTAATCAACATAGTCGTCCATGTCGATTTGCTTTTTAACCCAATCAGGCATTTCAGAGGCTAAACCTTTACCCAATACATCGCCTTCAAACGGCGCACCCATTTCAATAATGTCGAAGTCGACAGTGCCTGTGGCAATGGATTGTTGTAATCGCGCGTTATAGTCGGCTTGTGCTAAATCGATCCAGTTGATTTTTGCACCTGTATAAGCTTCCCAAGGTTTTAGAAAACCACGGAACAGGAAGTTATGTAGGTTTTGGTTGTTTAGCCCCATGAAGGTAAGCTCTACGCCTTCGAACTCACCTGCGGCTACGTTTTCTTTAGTGGCATTAAGACACAGCTCACCGACTCTTTGCCAGTCGCTATCGGTGGGTGATCCGGCACCAACGCCGGGTATTTTTAAAATTTCAGCTCGAATATTACTGTGACCATCTGCAGTTGCCAGTTTAGGCATCATGGTTACAGCACCGGCGGCCGCCATAGTCTTCAGCATTTGCCGACGATTCATTTTCTGCGCAGCCAGAATGTAATTATAAAGTTGAACCTTCATAGATTTCCTCCCAAGAAAGTAAAATGCATGTTATAAAACGGGCTTGGTCGCTAGGAAATTCACTTTATACCGATCGAAAAAACGTGTTAAACACGGTGCTACGTTTCAACGATGAATTTCCATAAATGAACCTTATTTAGTTCAAGATTTTATTAATATTTAGCTACCCATGATTGTTATTACCGACGACCAACAGTCAATATATCAGATAATCATCAAAGCTAAAAATTAACCGTAGCAATTAGGAGCGAGCAATGGGCAACGTCACAATTCAAGGCCTCCACAAGTCATATGGTGCAGTTGAAGTTATTCATGGCTTGAACATCGATATTGCCGATTCTGAATTTGTGGCGCTGGTTGGTCCGTCTGGTTGCGGAAAATCAACGTTACTAAGAATGATCGCCGGTTTGGAGCCCATCAATAAAGGCACTATTGCCATTAGCGATAGAGTCGTGAATAACCTGCCGCCTTCGCAACGCGATATCGCTATGGTGTTTCAAACCTACGCCTTGTACCCACACAAATCGGTGGCGGAAAATATGGGTTTCGCGCTTAAAGTTGCAAAAAAAGACAAAAAAGAAATTAACCTTCGTGTAAACGAAGCTGCCGAAATTCTTGGTTTAACCGAATACCTGAATCGTAAACCACGGCATTTATCGGGTGGTCAGCGTCAACGGGTTGCCATGGGGCGCGCAATTGTTAGAGACCCTCAAGTATTTTTGTTTGATGAACCACTCTCTAACCTTGATGCAAAACTACGCGTGCAAATGCGCACCGAAATAAAAGAACTGCATCAACGTCTGAAAACAACCACCGTTTATGTTACGCACGATCAAATAGAAGCCATGACTCTGGCCGACAGAATTGTGGTTATGCAAAACGGTCATATCGAACAAATGGGTACGCCGCTGGAGCTGTATGACAACCCAAGCAATGAATTCGTTGCAACGTTCATTGGTGCGCCTTCTATGAATTTGCTAGCTGGCACGCTCCAGAACGAAACCGTCACCGTAGGCAATCAACACCTTCCCGGCCCGAATGGTTCAGGCAAAGTGACTGTAGGGGTTCGACCTGAACATCTAATGCTATCCGATGATGGCTTGCCGATGAGCGTTAAAGTAGTAGAGCCTACCGGTTCAGAAACCATGGTGTTCTTAAGCTTCGAAGGTCAGGACGTTGTTGCTGTGTTTCGCGAACGTCATCATTTCGAGCCCGGACAAACCATTCACCTAAAACCCGATGCTGCACATTTACATGTTTTCAATGCTGAAACCGGCCAGCGAGTTTAACGCTACAACAATAACTCAGCGATTACTCAACTACTATTCAACTACTACTCAACTATTTCCAGTTTTTTCACCCTGACAGTCACCGCGGTTTCTTCGTTGGAAACTGATACTTCATGATCATCAATGTTGAATAGTAATTCCATCTTACGACTCACTAAATCATCACAACCATCTGCATGTAAGTGATAAACATTCAAATTTTTATAGCGTTTATATTTATTCTGATTCTGCTTCCACCATACCGTCGATTTACGATCGTTATAGGTATATAGCCTCACCTCTTTTGCTCGACCACAGGCTTTACGAATTCTTTTTTCATCGACCTGCCCAAAGTCAACCCATAGCTCGATTTCCCCGGTTAACGATTTTTGCCAGAGCTCAGGTTCATCATCGGTACTAAGCCCTTTAGTAAACGTAAGCTCTTCGCTGGCA
The DNA here is from genome assembly GCA_937923565.1 of uncultured Granulosicoccaceae bacterium. GTDB lineage: Bacteria > Pseudomonadota > Gammaproteobacteria > Granulosicoccales > Granulosicoccaceae > Granulosicoccus. The sequence continues at coordinate 14,055 of CALDTX010000207.1, forward strand.
TTCAATGCAAATGCAATCAGACGAACCATAAATCGAAAGTTATTCTCAGACGGGTGTTGCGCAACCGTTAGCTCATGCTGTTGATAGTAGTGTCTGTTCATGTCGGCAATCGTTAAAACGGCCTTAAATATAGTTGCGCTGATTGCCACTCAGTGGTTATCCCTTTTTTTCGAAGTATCTATATAACGGTACGTTGACTGTGCAAGTCAAGGTAGATGCATTTTTAGCGCTAAGGCCATTAGTGTAACTGATGCAAGCGATGCCATTGCACTGTCTTTCTTAGGTACGCCAACTCAGCAAATGTTTTTCGATCATCGTGATGGCTGCACTAACCAAAACACCAATAATCGATAATATCGCCACACCAACAAACAAACGCTCAAGGTCATACAAAGAACCGGCCTCGAGTATATAGGCCCCTATTCCGTATTCGGCGCCCAACATTTCAGCGGCTACCAATAGAATAATAGCGATAGCCAAACTCACCCTTAGGCCGGAAAGTATGCCGGGCATTGCCCCTGGCAATACAATTTTCCGAACAATTGATAACCAGGTTAATGAAAAGCTTTGCCCCATTCGAATAAGAGAACGATCAACATTATCGACCGCACCGTAAGTGGCAACCACGGTTGGTGTAAACGTGCCAAAAGCAATTAATGCGTATTTGGATGCTTCATCGATACCGAACCAAATAACGAACAATGGCAATAATGCAATTTTCGGTATCGGAAATATCGCAGACACTAAGGGTACTAAGCCTGCTCTAATTAGCGAGAACAAGCCGATAAGTACGCCAACACCAATACCAGCGCTAGCACCAATGGACGCCCCTACAACTAAACGCGTTAATGATGGAAAAAGATGCTCCCACAATAAACCGCTTCGCCACAGGTCAACAAAAGTTGCAAACACATCCGACGGCCGCGGCATGGTCAGGTTGGATATCCACCCAGCACGCGTGCCCCATTCAAGAAAGGCGATTAGCAGCGCAAATACCACAAAACCTACCCATGGAATGGAAACGGTTTTGAATCCACCGCCGCGGAAAACAACCTCCGATGCACCATCAACATTGCTTTGCAGTTTTTGCTTAGACACGAATCAATTCCTGATCGGCTGCCAGTGCTTCCTCTCGCATTAGATCCCAGAGTTCTTTTTGTTTTAGCTCGAGGTCGGCATCGCCTAACTGCCGTTGTTGCAGCGGTTTATCAATATCGACAATGGCACGTACCTGGCCAGGCCTTCGCGACATCACCACAATGCTATGACCCAACCTAACAGCCTCGTTTAAATTATGCGTAACGTAGATTGCCGTAAATTGTTCACGCACCCACAAAGCAATTAGATCGTCGATCAGTAGTTCGCGCGTTTGTGAGTCTAGCGCCGACAAGGGTTCGTCCATTAACAGGATCGCAGGTTTCACAGCGAGCGCACGTGCGATTGCCACACGCTGCTTCATGCCACCGGATAATTGTTTGGGCAATGCTTTGCGAAAATCAGTGAGCTTGGTGCGCTTGAGTACATCACTAATAATGGCTTCAGCGCGCTCGCCTTGAATACCGTGATCTTCAAGCACCAAGCTCACATTGCCGCCAACCGTTCGCCAAGGCAGCAGCGCAAAGTCCTGAAATATATAAGTCAGTGGGTTGATGCTGTCGGCAGGCGGCTCGCCCATTTGTAAAACAGCACCGCTACTGGCACGTTCAAGCCCACCTACCAGCCTGAGTAGAGTGGACTTTCCGCAGCCTGAAGGGCCAACAATACAAACTATCTTGCCAGAAGCTATACGCAAAGAGATACGATCAAGCACTGTCACATCATTGTAAGCATGACATAAGTTATCTAGCTGCAGCTCCATAGGCTTAAGAACAAAAAAATTGATGGACCATTAAGGAAATTGACAGAACGTTAAACCGAGCGCACCATGACACCCATTAGGTTCTTGGTGCGCCAGATGCGTGCTAAGCAAAGAACTTACTTAACAAACAATTACAACGTTTCAACATAGGAGCTATCAACCAGCGTATCCATGCCGATCGTGTCTTTAACCAGCTTTTCGTTTTTAAACCAGTTAAGTTGATTTTCTATAGATTTGGCATTCATCGCTGCATTGGCGTTTATTCTCATGGCACCGTTAATAATACTGGGGGCAGCCTTTTCATAAGGGCGGTCGGTATAAACGTATTTATGAATAAGCTTTACCATGTCTTCAGCGGCAGTATCACCTGCAGTTTTATCCACCAATGCAGCGTTAAAATCAGCCGCACCTTTTGAAAATGCGCTAAGAAAAGCCTGCGTTCTGTCACGTTCATTGGCAGCATTATCGGCTGAGGTGAACACGGTGGTTACTTGATAGTTCGGAATATAATCGGCAACATCTCCAATAATGTGCACTGCACCTGCACCCGATAAAGGCTTGGCAATATGTGGCACGATCGACCATGCATCTATTTGCCCTGATTTAATTGCGCCAATGATTGCGCCGGTTTTTTGCAAGGGTTTATATTTTAGTTGTATGCCTTCCTTTGCAGCAATTTGAGCACCCATATAATGGAAAGAGGAACCTGCTTGCGTGATACCCCAGGATTTTCCATCGAGCATGGCAGGACTGGTTAATCCGGCTTTGAAGGCAGCGTCCGATACAATAATTTTCTGACCATCTATGCCGGATTCTTCGGAGAGCGCTCCACCAATAACCTTGACAGCGCCTTTTTCCGATAACGATATTAACCCACCAGAGATAGCAGTTACCGCATAGTCGACATCTTTCGACGCCACCGCAACCGCCATGGGTTGAGCAGCTTGGAAAAATTTAAATTCGACATCAAGACCCGCCTCTGCAAAGTACCCTCGTTCAAATGCGACGAAGCTGGCAGCGTGGCTGGTGAAACGAAGTGCGCCAACATTGACCTTGGTGTTAGCGGCATACGCAGGCATTCCGAACAAGGATGTGGCGGCCAACCCGCCAAAGGCGCCTAATAATCGTCTTTTACTTTTGTCTGTCATTCGTATTCCTCCAAAACAAAACAGTCTATTTTTGAACAAAGCACGGCCTCAGTGAACCGCGCATTGTTTCGATTGATTTTCTGTGTTTCGTAAGAATATGACAGCTTATCTTAAGATATGCAATTTCTATAAGCGAGCCGCGTTAAACCGTCGCATCATCACCCCATATTTGCTTCAAACGCTTATCTCGGCCGCAGGCATAACGATAGCCTTTGTAGCGTATCGGGCTTTTCTTGTAAAAATCCTGATGGTAAATTTCATCGCCCATTATTGGGTAGAAGGTTGTTGCAGGCAGAATGGGGGTGACCACCGTTTGATCGGGGAATCGCTTAATTACCGCTTCTTTGGATAACTCAGCCAGTTTACGTTCTTCATCATTGGCGACAAAGATGGCCGCTAAATAACTCGGGCCTTTGTCACAAAATTGGCCGCGTGCATCGAAGGGGTCGTGATTAACCCAAAAGTGATCGAGAAGCTCACTGTACGAAACTACATTGGGATCGTAGGTAATTTTGACGGCCTCATAGTGCCCGGTATGATCGCCACTGTAGGTAGGGTTCTCAGCGGTGCCACCAATAAAGCCGGAAATGGCCTCACTGACACCTTCTAATGCTTCGAAGTCTTTTTCTACACACCAAAA
>CALDTX010000208.1 GCA_937923565.1 uncultured Granulosicoccaceae bacterium
TCTGTCGCCTGCCAGAACCGTCCAGGTTGACATTATAATGCTAAAGCCGAAAAACACCGTCCAAACAAGTGTGAGATTTCGCAAATAGCTAATATTATAGTCATCTACCGGCATACCCCGTTTACGGGCAATCTGCTCTATTAAGGGCTGTTTGCGCAGTAAGCTTAGCCCGAACAGCAGGAACATCATGGAATTCATGGCAACCGGATAGTAATTTAGCGCCCCGGAATTAAAAGGTAGCCAGGAATAGACAGCGAACCCCAATAAAACCACAACCAGAGCCACCCATTTCCAGACGGAGTCGAATTGCCCAAACAATACGCGCAGTAGCAACACGACAGCCAGAAATGCTGCCAAAACGCCGGATGAAACCGTGCCATGCCCAAAATAAATGGCAAAAGGATAAAGCACAGCGACAACAACGACGATCAATTGCATTTTGGCAACTGCTTAGTTTGAATCAAAAGAGAGACCTGCAAAACGAATTAGTCCTTTATGGTAGCTGTTTCTCCAATAAAATGCCGTTGCTTCGTTCACTTTAGCGCGCGGGGATCATTCGGCCTCCGCACACGTAGGCACAGCACAGTAACAACCAAGACACAACAAGAACACAACAAGAACACAACAAGAACGAAATGAGGGCACAGTGAACATACAAAGCGGCTGGCCATAAAAACAATGTTTTTTACCTGGCTTAACAAGTCTGCACAAATCCCCTGTGGCGCAGCGCAAGCGCAAATGCTAAGCTTGAAAAAACAAATTCTGGCGCATGGTCCGGCAAATTGCGTTAGGCACAAGGCATTGATAACAAATCTCCACCCACTTAAGTTAACCAACAAATAGTTACACAATACTGCGGCAGAACCAGATGCTTCATACCTCGATACTGCTTTACATTCTACTTTGGCTAAGTTTTGCGTTTGTTCATTCTTTTTTAGCAAACCCAAAAATTAAAGGTGTGTTGCAAGCCAAACTTTCGTATCGTTATCGCTTTTTCTACAACGTGATTTCATTTGTACAACTGTTTTACATCTACTATTTCGGCAGCAAGCTGTTTGAGGGGTTTCAAAAATTCGATCTGCCCATGGGTATAGAACTAATGATGTCCATGGCAGTACTAGTGGGCGTGGCTATCACTATTTTAGCCATTTGGCAGTACAACCCCAGTAAATTTATCGGGCTGACTGAATGGCAAGAAGGGCGTAATGGGCAGCAAAGCACGTTAAACAGCAAGCTATCCACGCAAGGATTAAACAAGCTCATTCGACACCCGCTTTATACGGGCATGTTTCTCATGTTATGGGGCATGGCTAATTCGGCTTTAGGGCTAACCACAGCCATTTGCGGTAGCGCCTACTTACTGATAGGCCAACACTTCGAAGAGAAAAAACTGGTTAGCTATTACGGCGAACAATACCAAGCATATACGTTGTCAGTACCCGCGTTTCTGCCTAAGCCATTTGGTCGGTTGAAAAAACAATCTTGAACTGCCCCAGTATGCTGGGGATAAAACTTTGTGATAACGAATAGTTCAGCCTAAAAATTAAGGATTTCAGCTGGCCGTGAAAAATCCATCCCCGCGCTGCGCAGCAACTCGACGATCTTGGGGTAGGCGATGGTTTTTATTCGCGGCTAGACGACGCCAAGCGACTTTAACTACGTAACTTCGCTTGGTCGATACTGCAAAAAGGCTACCGGTGCAATTAGCACAATTGCGAGTAAGTCGCTGCTTGTACTCGGTGCCACTAACAACAAACCGCCAACAGCCATCATCAGTCGCCAAATACCATTTAATGGTTGGCGATAATAACCGGATACAGCCGTTGCAATAACAAATACACCGAAGGCGCACGTTAACGAAACCTGTAGAAACGACGTTAATGTAAAGTATTCCGGTAGTACGATTAGTATGGTTGGTGCGTACACGAAAACCATCGGCACCATTAACTTACCAATACCCAATGTAAACGCACTAACACCTGTACGAAAAGGATTGGCATTAGCGATTCCTGCTGCTGCATAAGCCGACGCACAAACCGGCGGTGTTATTTCCGATATAACGCCGTAGTACAAAACGAACATATGTGTTGCTAATGCCGGCACACCTAGATTAGCTAGCGCAGGTTGTGCAACGGCCACCAACATAATGTACAAAGCCGTCGTTGGTAAGCCTGCACCCATTAAAATACACGCTATCGCGATCATAACCAGCGACAAAAATTGTTGTATCGAAGGCTGCGAAAATGCCTCTCCCGGTATCCACGATAACAAGGGATAAATACTATCCGCCATATCAGCAGCACCGCTCGTTACCATAAAACCTAAACGAAACCCAACACCGGTGGTATTAATAACACCCACTACAATACCAACGGCAGCCGATGCCGCACCAACCGCCAGCGCATACTGCACACCCACATGAAAGCTGTCCAACAATTCTTTTATGCTTTGGCGGTTTCCTTTGTGCATCATGCCTAAAATGGTTAACGCGCCTAAAACACCTGCCATGGTCGGAGAAAACCCTTCCCCACTATAGGGCGACGCTTTCCAAAAAATAAAACCAAGCAACGCGAACGGTAACAGCAGAGTAGCGGGCCGTGAGAACGTTGCAAAACCCACCACAATACAGAGGCTAATGCCAATAAATGCCGCCATGTTTGGTGAGTAACCAGAGAACAACACAACCAATAAAGCGATTAACGGAATAATGGTGTACCAACCACGACGCCAGACCTCAACAAAATGCGGCAACTCTTCTTTGGTATAGGTGGGTAGGTTTAGCCGTTTAGCCGTGAAATGTACAATAGACATGACGCCTATGTAGTGCATTAAGGCTGGCACTAAGGCGGCGATAACAATGGTTGTATACGGCACTTCAAGGTATTCGGCCATAAGAAAGCTTGCAGCTCCCATGATCGGCGGAGTTATTTGCCCGCCTGCACTAGCGGCGGCCTCAACACCGCCAGCAAAATGCCCGGGATAACCCATGCGCTTCATGTTGGGAATGGTTAGCGAACCCGTACTGACCGTGTTAGCAATCGAGGAGCCTGAAATTGTGCCAAAAAACGCTGATGAAACTACACTGACTTTTGCGGGGCCTCCTGTGTAACGCCCGGCAGCGATCATGGCATTGTCTACAAAAAACTGCCCCAAGCCCATTCGCTGGGCAACCACGCCAAACAACACAAAGTGAAATACCACCGTTGATACCACCCATAGCGTGATACCAAAGATGCCTTCAAACGGAAAGTACATATTGTTAACGAACTGACGCCAATCAACACCTGGGTGTTGCAGTATTTGCGCAGGCATATAAGGCCCGAACAATGCAAACACAATGAAAACCAGAATAATCAGCGGCAGAATATAGCCAATGGTTCTACGTGCAATTTCCAGAGAAGCCAGCACGAGTACCGTGCCAAAAAATACATCCAATGCAACAGGGTTACCCTGCCTTAACATTTGTTCAGGGATTTCCAAGCCACCAAAACTGACGCCACGCCAGCTAACCCACAAATACAATGAAGCAGCAATGGCCAGTATCATCCAAAACCAATCGTACAAGGGTACGTTGCAGGGCTTAACAATTTTTACCGGATGATATTCCAATGCCGATGCATATTTAAGTAGTGGAAAGCCTGCAAATATAAACAGAAAGAGCCCGGCTAAATGAACACCCATGTGCACATAGTCTACCGGTGTTCCAAAACCAGCAGTCCAAAGGTGGTAGCCTGCGAAAATTATCGAAGCCCAATACAGAAAAGCCGATAAAGCCGGCCCTGTGTCTCTGGTATTCAGGGACGTATCGTATTTCTTCTCTAAGGCCTCAAGTGCCTTGGCGTCCATCACATCAGACTCAGTCATAGGAAACTCTGAAATTTTTATAGTGCGGGATCAAGAAAATTTAAAGCAACTTATTAGCGTGGCAAATTCATGCAAAGACACTTAATAGCGCTACTAAACTATTTTGCCCTTCAGCAACAAACAAGGGGAGCAAACGTAAACGCTACTCCCCTGTTTTTACTTTTATGTCAAAACGATAATGGCAATGTAAAGACTTACATCATGCCCATTTCTTTATAAAACCGCTCTGCACCCGGGTGCAACGGCACACCAATGCCCGCAACACCATCCAGCGCTGTTTCCAACGTAATCACTTTGCCTTTTGCGTGACCGTTATCGAGTAGTCGACGAGCTGTTTTAGACCACATCGCTTTAGTGATTTCGTAAATCAGCTCTTCGTCCTGATTGGCGTTAGTTACGAAGATGCCGCTAACAGCAACTGTGTTCACGTCATAAGGAACGCCGGGGTAAGTACCACCGGGAATTTTTGACGGAATGTAGTACGGCACAGTTTTGTTAGCCATAGCGACTTCTTCATCGCTAAAAGAATACAGCTCCATTCCTTTGGTGTTGTCTAGCTGGATCATTGCTGCTACTGGCGTACCTGCCGCATAGAAATAGGCATCGAGTTGTCCGTCGGCTAAACGTTCTGCACTTTGCGAGTTGTTAAGTTCAGCTTCATCGATGTTGTCGCGGTTTACACCGTGATCACCAATAATGAGTTCTACAGCTATTTGAGTGCCTGAACCCGCTTGAGCAATACCAACGCGCTTACCTTTTAACTCACCCAAGTTGCCCAGTGAACCGCCTTTAGGTAATACCAGGTGTAAATCTTCCGGGTATAAGTTGGCAACAATGCGCAAATCTGGTTTGGCGTTACCTTCAAATTTGCCAATACCTTTATAGGCAAAGTGCAACGTTGCAGCACCTGACAAACCCGCTTCCATTTGACCCGCTTGGATAGCATTTACATTGTGGGCAGATGCATTGGTTGATTGAGCCATCGCAACCAAACCGGGAACACCACAGTTTCCGCCCTCTTCACAGGCTCTGGAACCCGGCGGGTTTGATATCGCATTAGCGATTATGCCACCGATTGGAAAGTAAGTGCCACCTGCGCCACCGGTTCCAATACGAAAAAATTTCATATCCTGAGCTAACGTGCTGCCAATAGGTAGGGCGGCAATTAGCGCTGCAATTGCTACCTTATTTAAAACTTTCATAAATGCTCTCCAATAATAAGTTGGTTGTTACTCCTTATTTCCTTCGGGAGCAACTGACTCTCATACTAACTGAAGATTAATTGGAAGCATAGGATTGAAGTGGTTTCACACGACGATTTTACCCGCAATTAAAATTTAAATTCCGAACAAAATAGTAGTTTGAGCTTTGCAAACTAGGGCCTGCAACCGAAATATTTACTCTATTAATTCCGGCTCGCCAATATGGAAGCCCTGCGCAAAGTCGATGCCTAAATCTCTAACTGCATTGAGTAATCGGGGCGATTCTACAAACTCTGCAACCGTACGCTTACCCATAGAACGGCTCATTTCGTTAATGGATTTCACCAGTGTGTAATCTGTGGGATCTTCCAAAATGTTTTTAACAAGTAAGCCATCGATCTTAAGAAAGTCGATAGGTAGCTTTTTAAGATAAGCAAACGATGACAACCCTGATCCAAAGTCGTCGATACTAAAGCGACAGCCGATAGAGCTGAGCTTATGCATGAATTCAGATGCGCTCGATAAATTGGCAATCGTTGCTGTTTCGGTAAGCTCAAAACACAATTTTTCCGGTGCGATACCACTGTTGCTGATTTTCTCTAGAAACAACTCAGCGTTCTCAATATTGGCAAAGGTGCCCCCAGCAAGGTTCAACGAACAATGCCGCAAACTGTGTAACAAGGCTGGATTATCCTGCAACCATGCAATCGTTAATTCCAAAGCGCGTTGATCCAAAGCAGCGGATAAACCATAACGCTCTGCTGACGGTAGAAAAGAGCGCGGGTTAATTATTTTCCCTTCACTGGTTTCCAACCGCAGCAGCATTTCAAAACGTAAACCATCAGGTTGATCGTGTAGCGGTTGAATTTTTTGATAAGCCAAACGAATTCGACCCGTTTCCAATGCAGAATTTATTTCTTCTACCCAATGGGTTGCTACATTGCGATTACTCGCATGCCCATCGCCTTCGCGATAAACAACAACCCGGTTGCGACCTTCGTTCTTTGCGATATAACAAGCAGAGTCGGCAGCGCTAAATAAAGTTTTAACACTTTCCCAGCGATCATCAACCACCACTAAGCCCACGCTTACGCCTACCGTAAATCGATTTTCACGCCAAAGAAACTGGAAGTTCTCAACTTCATGACGAATCTGATTGGCAAGCTTTAAGGCTTCAGCTACGCTGCATTTATAAAGAAACACTCCAAACTCATCACCACCGAGCCTAGCGAGTACATCGCTTTTTCTGACTAAACTGCTAAAAAGCTGCGCTAGCTGACGCAGTAGCTCATCACCGGCTTCATGACCACAGGTGTCGTTAACAATTTTGAAGCTATCAAGATCCATAAAACACATGGCATGCACTTTTCTATCGGTGCGTGCCGACTCTAAAGCAGTGCCTACCAAATTTTCGAATTCCCGACGATTAACAAGACCCGTTAATGCATCGTGATTCGCATGGTAGGCCGTTGCTTCGGCTTGACGTACGGCGGCGGTTACATCTTGCCCGGTACCACGGTAACCAAGAAACTGTTGGTTTTGATTGAACACCGGAATACCGCTATACCGTATGACTCTATTTTCAGCGCCAACCGACCAGTTAAACTCGAAGTCTCGAAATGACTGATGCGATTCAAGCGATTTCAGATGCGCTATCCAGTGTTCTGGCTCATTGGCATTGCCCGGATGCTCAAGTAATTGTTTATGGTTCCGACCAATTAAATGTTCGCGCGGTATACCCAAAACATTTTCCAATTCGTTGGTAACGAATCGAAAACTTAAATTTCTGTCCAGCTCCCAAAAGAAGTCTGCGGAGGCCTTAGCAAAATGGCGATAACGTTGCTCACTTGCGCGTAGTTGTTGTGTTTCTGCGGAAGTTTCAGCCGTTGCTACACCTTGTACCCTGGCAAGCTGTTGGCTCAATTGTTCAGAGCGACTAAGCGGCACGCTTGGTGGTGCATTGAATTCTGTTTCAACGGCCAAGGCAAGCTCATTGCCATCGGCAGGTTTTGCTTGTTCCGACAAATCGATAAACGACAACAAGGACGCCCTTGTGGTGCCCCACTGCACATGCGATATTCGCGAAAGCAGGCGAATCGGTTGCCCACTGCGAGAACTTGCACTAACGGTTAGGCGTTGATGCATTGCAGATGTCGGATTTTCCGTACTATCGATAGCAGCGGCTTCGAGTCTGGCTAACTCTGTATCTGAAAACAAGGCGTGCAAAGCTGCCCGTTCAACCATGTTTTGCGCATTCGCATAACCCAGCACCAAGGCTGCATTCTCATTCGCAAACAAAATATCGTTTTTACTGTAAATCAGGCTGCCTTGAATGCCATCGTTAACAAGCGTTTCGAAATCAATGGTAACGGCAGACTTTGGCGGCGATACTGAAGGCCCGCCAATTAACCGAATATCAATGCCACTCACTTTACGATTAGCCGTTAGCACAGGGGTACGAACAATCATCGCTTGGGATTTGTTTGCACCTAATTCAATGGTGCTGATGTCGGCTTGTGCTGAATAAATTGCCTGGCTGTCCAACGCTAGCTGCGCCCTGGCCACCTCGGCTGGCAGTAAATCGAAATCGGTATGGCCAATGATGTCGTCGGGAGAGGCAAAGCCCAAGCTTTGTGCAAAACCAATAGAGCAAGCCCGATAAACCAGCTTATCGTCTTTTAAAGCAACGCGATCAATGGATTGCTGACCGAGCAAATCACTTTTGCTCAGCATGCGCATGGCGCTACTCCAAATTTCAAACTTACGCTACTCACTGTACAACGACACCATAATGGCAAAGATGACATTGAGTATAGAGCATCATTTAAAATCGAAAACCCACTTCATCGCAGAATCAGGAAAAACTTTAAACAATTGATTTTATTAGAATTATTGGACTATAAGCTGACAAATAAGCACTAAAAATCCGCTCTGACGAGCTAAATAATTAATTTACACCGCAAAATAAAGCCTTTTCGGGTCTGACTACATGCTGCGCCGGTATTGGCCGCCAACAGCAAACATCGCATCAGTCAGCTGACCCAATGAACAAACTTCCGCGGCATCCACCAGCGCTGCAAAAACATTCTCACCGGCAATGGCCGCCGCCTGAACCCGTTTCAACGCAGCTGCACTTTCTGTTTTATGTTTTTCCTGAAAAAATGCCAGTCGGTCAATTTGACTCACTTTTTCTTCTTCGCTTGAGCGGGCTAATTCAATCTCAGCTAACGGCTCTTCATCAGGGCTTAAGAATGTATTAACACCAACGATCGGTAAACTGCCATCGTGTTTTCGGTGTTCATACAGCATCGATTCATCCTGAATTTTACCGCGCTGGTAACCGGTTTCCATAGCGCCAAGCACCCCACCGCGATTTGCCAGACGCTCAAACTCAAGCAACACAGCTTCTTCAACCAAGTCGGTTAGTTCGTCGATCACGAAGCTACCTTGATTAGGATTTTCATTTTTTGCCAAGCCCCATTCCTGATTGATAATCAGTTGTATCGCTACTGCTCGACGAACCGATTCGTCGGTTGGTGTGGTAATGGCTTCGTTGTAAGCATTGGTGTGCAACGAATTACAATTGTCGTAGATTGCTATTAACGCTTGTAGCGTAGTTCGGATATCGTTAAACGCCATTTCCTGAGCATGCAAAGAACGCCCTGAGGTTTGAATATGGTATTTCAGCTTCTGACTTCTCTCGTTTGCGCCAAAACGCTCGCGCATGGCAACCGCCCATATACGCCGCGCCACACGACCCATCACCGTGTATTCCGGATCCATGCCGTTACTAAAAAAGAACGATAAATTCGCGGCGAAATCGTCGATATTCATGCCTTGCGCTAAATAACTTTCGACGTAAGTGAATCCGTTCGACAGCGTTAAAGCCAACTGCGTAATTGGATTGGCACCGGCTTCAGCAATGTGATAGCCCGAGATTGACACTGAATAAAAGTTTTTAACTTCTTTTTCAATAAACCAAGCCTGAATATCTGCCATCATTTTTAAACTGAATTCAGTTGAGAATATACAGGTGTTTTGGCCTTGGTCTTCTTTAAGGATATCGGCTTGAACAGTGCCACGTACATTTTTATAAGTTTGCGCTTTTATCTCTAACAACTCAGCTTCTGATGGCTCTCTGTTTTCTCGCTGCCTGAACTGCTCGGTTTGTTGCCTGACCGCCGTTATAAAGTAAAAAGCCAGGATGGTTGGTGCTGGCCCATTGATTGTCATGGAAACCGACGTGCTTGGGTTACACAAATCAAATCCATCGTACAAGGCTTGCATGTCTTCGACGGTAGCAATGGATACACCTGAGTTACCCACCTTGCCGTAAATGTCTGGACGAACAGCAGGGTCGTTTCCATAGAGCGTCACTGAATCGAACGCAGTGGACAGACGCTTCGCCTTCGAATGTTTTGACAGCTCTTTAAAGCGTCTGTTTGTTCGAAAGGCATCACCCTCACCAGCGAACATGCGCGTTGGATCTTCCCCTTCACGTTTGAACGGAAAAACACCTGCCGTAAAAGGAAAATAGCCGGGTAAATTTTCTCGCAGTAACCATTTGAGTAAGTCGCCATGATCACTGTAATTTGGCAATGCAACCCGTGGGATACGCGAGCCGGATAAGGATTCATGATAAAGCTGTGTGTTAATAGCTTTGCCGCGCGTATAGGTAGTTAAAGACTCTGCCCGATAAGCTTCTTTCTTAGCTGGCCATTCTTCAAGTAATGCTTTCGACTCGGCGTTAAGCAATTGTTCGCGTGCCGCAATGAGTGTTTCTATTGGCTTGGCTAATAAACCCGAGCCATTGTCGTTTGCACTGTTGTCTGCGCTACTGTTCTGCTCAAGTAAGTTCAGCGTAGCTTGCAATTGCTGAGCTTCACGTGCTAGTGCTGCTTGTGCTTCCGATTGAGCATGGTACGTACGCACGGTGTCGGCAATTTCAGCTAAGTAGCGTTGCCGTCTATCGGGAATGATGCTGCTAGAGCGCGTACTGGCAGTTACGCTGACCTTTGGCAAAGCGCCTGCTTGTACTTGCAACCCAGCCTGTTGCAGCTTACTAATGAGTGCTTGATAAAGTGCTGTTACACCATCGTCGTTAAACAACGAAGCAATAGTGCCGTAGACAGGCATTGCGTCGGCTGATTGATCGAAAGCAGTTTTATTGCGCTGCACCTGTTTACGTACATCACGTAAAGCATCTTCTCCGCCTTTACGCTCAAATTTATTGATGGCTACGATATCGGCAAAGTCGAGCATGTCTATTTTTTCAAGCTGACTGGCTGCACCGAACTCAGGTGTCATGACGTACATAGCAACATCGCTTATTTCAACAATGCCAGCATCGCCCTGACCAATGCCCGGTGTTTCCACAATGATGAGCTGTGCACCGGCTAATTTGCAGGCCTGAATCATTTGTGGCAAACAGTCAGGTACATCGCCACCTGCATCTCTGGTGGCCACCGAGCGCATAAATATTGCCGGATGCTCAATGGCATTCATGCGGATTCTATCGCCCAGCAAGGCTCCACCACTGCGCCTGCGTGAAGGGTCTATGGCCAGTAAGGCAATGTTTATTTGATCGTTCTGATCCAGCCGAATACGGCGAATAAGCTCATCGGTTACCGATGACTTACCCGCACCACCCGTACCCGTAATGCCTAACACAGGCACAGTGGTAGTAACGGCTGTCGTTAAATCATTCAGTTGTGTGACTTGCTGTTGATCCAGTTGATCGTTTTCAATAAGGCTAAGCAAGCGGGCTAATTGAGTATGCTGGCTTTGATTAAACGTACCCGTAAGCTTATCCAGCAATTGAGTTGCATGTGATTGTGCTACTGCAGGTTTTAACCATTTGGTTTTACAGTCGTTGATCATGTGATCGATCATGCCTTGTAAACCCATGGCCTGACCGTCTTGGGGCGAGTAAACTTTGGCTACGCCATAAGAATGCAAATGAGCAATCTCTGCATCGATAATAACGCCCCCACCACCACCATAAACACAAATATTGCCAGCCTCTTTTTCTTTCAGGCTGTCGATCATGTATTGAAAAAATTCTACATGACCACCCTGATACGAGCTAATAGCGATGGCATGCGCATCTTCCTGGATTGCACAATTAACGATTTCAGCAACAGAACGATTGTGACCTAAGTGAATAACCTCGACACCTGCCGCTTGTAGCATTCGCCGCATAATGTTGATCGACGCGTCATGCCCATCGAACAGGCTGGCAGCGGTAACGAATCTTAAGCGTGGTAAAGGGGTTTGTGCATCTATCTGTTTCGCAGGTGTGGACACGCATCGCTCTCCTAGTTTGCGTTTATTTTGCTTGACTTGCGCGCAAACGTCAATTTAATGTGTAGAGTTAAGTCAGCACACAATTTGTGCCTAAGTAACTCTATCAAAACACATTATTAGCTCAATAATGCTGCGATACGCTGGCCCGCAAACAAGCTGCCACCGTAATTATAAAAAGTGACAAAACATGAAGGCTATATGACTAACAACCCCTCCGCAGATCCTATCGTGATAACCGGTGCGGCGCGCACGCCCATGGGTAGTTTTCAAGGCGCGTTATCACCGCTAACCGCGCCACAGCTCGGTGCAGTCAGTATCAAAGCTGCCATTGAACGCTCTGAACTTGCAGCAGATGTAATCGATGAAGTACTGATGGGGTGCGTGTTGCCAGCCGGCCAAGGCCAGGCTCCCGCTCGACAAGCCTCTCTGGGTGCAGGCATTCCAAACGCTACAGCTTGCACAACCATCAACAAAATGTGCGGATCCGGCATGAAAGCCACCATGCTAGCCCACGACTTACTGATGGCGCAAAGCGCTAACGTGGTGATTGCCGGTGGTTTGGAAAGCATGAGCAATACACCCTATTTATTGCCCAAGGCTCGCGGTGGCATGCGTATGGGGCATGGCGAAGTAAAAGACCACATGTTCCTGGACGGCTTAGAAGATGCCTACGACCCCGGTAAGTTAATGGGCAGCTTTGCAGATCAAACCGCACAGCACTATCAATTTACCCGAGACGCTCAAGATGCGTTTGCTATTACATCGGTACAACGAGCCCAACAGGCCATAGCCAACGGCGATTTCGAAGCAGAAATACAGCCAGTAACCGTAACAACACGAAAAGAAGAAATAGTAGTTAGCCAGGATGAGCAACCCGGTAAAGCAAATTTGGAACGTATTGCTTCATTAAAACCGGCGTTTTCACCTGACGGCACCGTTACTGCCGCAAACGCCAGTTCAATTTCAGATGGTTCAGCTGCATTGGTATTAATGCGCTTAAGCGAAGCAAACGCGCGTGGCATAACACCGATTGCTAAAATACTGGGCCACGCAAGCTTTGCTCATGAACCGGCTTGGTTCACTACAGCGCCTGTATTCGCCATTGAGCGTTTGCTACAAAAGATCGACAAGCAAGCAGCTGATATCGACCTATTTGAAATTAACGAGGCCTTCGCCGTAGTCGCTATGGCGGCGATGCAAGAGCTCAATTTACCGCACGAAAAAGTGAACATTTACGGCGGAGCCTGTGCTCTTGGGCACCCTATCGGTGCATCGGGCGCAAGAATACTAGTGACGCTAATAAATGCGCTCACTAAAAATAATTTGAAAAGCGGTGTTGCGTCTTTGTGCATTGGTGGCGGTGAAGCTACCGCTGTTGCATTGGAAATGATGCATTAAATAACTAAACTGCACTGCAGTCCTCACTCACGCAATTAAACAACACAGGCAAAACGTCAACAGTAATGAATTTAACCGCCGAACAAAAACTGATAAGAGACACGGCTCGGGCATTTGCTAATGATGTGCTTAAGTCTTCTGCGGCTCAAAACGATGAAGAATGCCGATTTCCGGAAGAAGCTGTTAAGGCCATGGCCGAGCTTGGTTTCTTTGGCATGTTGGTGCCCGCACAATACGGCGGTGTCGAGGCCGACAACATCAGCTATGCCTTGGCACTGGAAGAAATTGCTTACGGAGAAGGCGCAACCTCCACCATTATGAGTGTGCATAACTCCGTTGGCTGTATGCCCATTTTAAACTATGGCAATGAAGAACAAAAAGCCAGGCTGTTACCGGCCATGGCAAGTGGCGAAAGCCTAACAGCGTTCTGTTTAACCGAACCCGATGCTGGTTCTGATGCCAGTGCCATTTCAAGCAAAGCCTCCAAAACGGAAAACGGCTATCTACTTTCTGGCGTTAAACAATTTATCAGTTCCGGAAGCAAGGCCAAGCTTGCCATCGTATTTGCCCGAACAGCACAAGGGAAAAAAGGCATATCAGCTTTCGTTGTAGAAACCAGTAACCCAGGGTACAAAGTGCGCAGCATTGAAAAAAAGCTCGGACAACGCGCCTCAGACACCTGCCAAATTGAATTTGACGACTGTTTTGTTGCCGATGCTGACAGACTGGGCAATGAAGGCGAAGGTTATCGCATTGCGCTCAGCAACCTGGAAGGCGGTAGAATTGGCATAGCGGCTCAGTCAGTTGGCATGGCCAGAGCAGCTTACGAACTAGCCGTTGATTTTGCCAACAACAGAAAAAGTTTTGGCGTACCCATAATAGAGCACCAAGCAATAGCGTTTAAGCTTGCTGATATGGCAACACAGATCGATGCAGCCCGGCTAATGGTATTACGCGCAGCCGCTTTAAAAGACGATGGCGCTCCCTGTTTAATAGAAGCTTCTATGGCCAAATTATTTGCCAGTGAAATGGCCGAGAAAGTGTGCTCCGAAGCCATACAAATTCACGGCGGCTACGGGGTTATTGCTGACTATACGGTAGAGCGTATTGCCCGAGATGTTAGAGTGTGCCAACTGTATGAAGGCACCTCGGAAATTCAGCGCATGGTTATCGCAAGATCGCTGAAGTCAGTCTGATAAGCGCCTTTGCCACAAATTAATCACTCCATCCAAAGGATTATTGATCATGGAAAAACAGCTACACTTCTACTTCGATTTCTCTTCACCCTATGGATATCTGGCTAGTACAAAAATTGAAGCGTTAGCAAAGAAACACGGACGCGAGCTGGTATGGCATCCTATTTTGTTGGGCGCTGTATTTAAAATTACAGGGCAAGCGCCATTAACCACTTACCCTCTCAAGGGGGAATATGCACAACGTGATTTCGATCGTTCTGCACGCGAAGACAACATCCCGTTCAAATACCCAGATCCGTTTCCAATCGGTGCAGTGGCCGCCAGTCGCGCTTTCTACTGGGCTCAAAATCATAAAGACTACAACACCGCAAACACGCTATCCGAATTGGTGCATTCCCTGTTCAAAGCCTACTACGTTGAATCGATTAACATCGGTGAAGTAGATGCGGTTTTGAATTGCGCTCAGCAAAGCGGCATAGACAGAGCTGCATTGGAAGCAGGCCTTACAGAGCAGTCCACCAAAGATCTACTGCGCGACGCCGTTGATACCTCAATTAAAAACGGAATATTCGGCTCTCCTACGATGGTCGTGGATAACGAGGTATTTTGGGGAAGCGACAGAATCGACCAACTGGATCGGTGGTTAGAACGCGGAGGTTGGTAAGCAGCCACCCGTTGAGTCATTAGCTCCGGTTGCTAAACACAGAGCAACATTGACCTATAATGTTCGCAGATAGTAAAAACTGAATAAACTCCACCAAACCCACAATTAATGGACAATCAATGAGTCAAGGTAAAGCAACACAAAGCGCCCCGTACAAAGTCGAAGTTACAGAAGGTGAAAACTACTTCTGGTGTGCATGCGGCGAGAGTAAAAACCAACCCTTTTGCGACGGTAGCCATAAAGGCTCCGAGTTCTCACCGGTGAAGTACACAGCAGACGAAACAAAAGTTGTAGCATTCTGTGGTTGCCGCCAATCCGGCAATGGCGCTTTATGCGATGGCACACATAGAAAACAGGGTTAAACTTTAAATGGACGCAACAGTTCAAAAAGCCAAGGCTTCGCTTTTCAGAATACCGTTAAGTGAGCCTCTGTACGACGCCAAACACGGCGAACATACACATTTTGAGCTGATTACCGTCACTATCGACTTTAGCGATGGATCGCAAGGAACTGGCTATAGCTATACCGGTGGTCGTGGTGGTGCAGCCATTGTCGCCATGCTGGACCACGACCTCATCCCTTTTATTGTCGGTAAAGACGCCAACGACATCAACGCCCTCTACGATGAAATGCAATGGCATATTCATTATGTTGGGCGCGGTGGCGTTGCAAGCTTTGCTATTTCCGCGATCGACATTGCACTTTGGGATGGCAAAGGCCAGCGCCTGCAACAATCATTAGTTTCTATGGCGGCCACAAAGGCAAGTACAACACACGCCGGCCTTAAAAGTTGCAAAGCCTACTGCGGTGGTATCGATCTCAATTTCTCTCTTGAAAAGCTGCTACTCAGTGTGCAAGGTTATTTAGATCAAGGATTCAATGCTGTAAAAATCAAGGTTGGCCAGCCAGCACTATCGAGCGATGTTGAACGCGTGAAGGCGGTTAGAGAACTGATTGGCCCAGATATTACCTTTATGGTAGACGCTAACTACTCCATGAGCGTAGAAGAAGCTATAACAGCAGCAAACGCATTCGCGCCCTACAATTTATTGTGGTTCGAAGAACCTACCATTCCGGATGATTACGCAGGCTTTGCTGAAATTGCCAGTAAAGGCGGCATACCGGTGGCCATGGGTGAGAATTTACACACCATTCATGAATTCGAACTTGCTTTCGATCAGTCCAATTTGTCTTTTGTTCAACCAGACGCCTCAAACTGTGGCGGTATTACCGGTTGGCTAAGAGTGGCTGAGTTATCAGCGACTCATGGTATTCCCGTGTGCAGCCATGGTATGCAGGAGCTTCATGTGAGCCTACTTTCATCGCAGGCCCATGCCGGTTGGTTGGAAGTGCATTCTTTTCCAATTGATCAATACACCAAGCGTCCGTTAGTGGTAGAAAACTGTTTAGCGATATCACCCGATCAGCCCGGCACAGGCGTAGAGTTCGATTGGGAAAAATTACATAAAGCGCACAACAGAGCCTAATTTAGGCACCCATTACACAACAAACCAGATTAACAATTTAGCTGTAAAATTTATCAAGCCATTGATTGATGTCTGCATCTATAACATGGTATTTGGCTAAGTTTGTATAGAAATCGTTGAGTGGCTCTGCACTGATTAAACCTAACAAGGTTCCCAGCACAGAACCACGGTGCGCGTTTTCACCACCCAGATTGGTATTGATCAACAAAGCGTTTTTCGGGCTTTTAAAATGACGAGCTGCCAGATAGCAAACGCTTGGCCATGAATCTGTTATATAACAAGCTAAAGAATAGCGGCCTCCAACAACCGACATATCTTCTGATATCAGACGCATTAGTTTTTGCTCGGAGACGTTATCTGAGCGGTTTAGTTCGGCTTCTTTTAGTACACCGCCCGTTACCACTGCCGATGCCTCACATAACCAGGCAACGATTGTTTTCTCATCATTGTGGTCACGAAAAAGTAATAGCTTAATAAGTTTTACATAGGCATCAACAACTTCTAGCAATAGCTTATCGGGGTGGGTTGCCCAAACATGCGCTCGACAAATGGTTTGTACTTGTTCTAGTGGCATAGTACTCAACAATGCCATTGCCAATGGCGCAACAGTCACAAGCGCACCCATCGACGGAGTGTCGTGTGTCATTGCACCACATTGCTCAATAGGCAGGCCAGCCTCGTAGTTTGCAAAAAAACCACGGTGGTAGCTTTCTGCATAGGTGTCAGGATGGCGAGGCGGTTCGGCGGTCATGTAGTCCACATAATGATGTAACCATGCCGACACGGAATACAAAGGCTCTTGTTCTTGCACAACACGTTCATTTAGCCAGCTAATTAACCAGTGCGCGCACCACGTGTTAAGCGTGTTTTCACCCGCACCTAATTCGTAATGATAATGAACACCGCTTTGATTCCAATACTGCGCCCGGCCTTTTAAAATAACGTCCCCAACAATTTGCTTACCCGCGTTCTTTTCTTGGCTGGAGCGACCTCCTCCACGCGTAGAATGCAACGACATGATAGAACTGGGGTGATACGCAGGTGCCGCACACAATGTGCGAATGCCATCGGGTGGAAAAGCACGCCAAATGTCTGCTGGACGATAAAACCAATGAACCGGCATCGACAACGCATCACCGATAAACAGCATCCTGAGCGCACTTTCGGCCCTTTGCCGCTGACTATTATCGGCTTGGCTAGGCATTATAAAATTTGGACATCAGTTAAGTAACAGTTTTTTCTCGATAGGAATAAATTCACTGGCCGCATTAATTAGCGAGTTGGCCGTTAATTTGGCAACACCATACACTTCAACTTTTTTATTTTTTTCATCACGAATTTTTTGTGCAAGAAGATCGAAGTCGCCATCTCCGGATACCAAGACAACAATATCAGCCACATCGGCAAGCTGCATAGCGTCTATGGTTATTCCAACGTCCCAGTCACCTTTTGCTGAGCCATCCGAGCGCTGAATGAACGGCTTTAATTTTACTTCAAAGCCAATGGCTCTTAAAATATTTTGGAACTCGCGTTGCTTTTGATCCCCTCTGTCGATCGCATAAGCAAACGCGTTAACAAGTTCTCTGTCTTTTGTAGCCTGAGCCCAGAACTGGTTATAGTCGAAGCGTTTTTGAAAGGTATGTTTAGTGGTGTAATAAACATTCTGTACATCTACTAATATGGCCACCTTATTCATAGAGAACCACTATTGAGTCTGAGTATGCAATTACTGCATGGCCTCTTGCAAACACGCTTGAGCTTTCTCATCGGTAAAACCTGCTTCTTCGTATACTTCTTTCGGGCACGATTCCAATGTAGCGTTTTGTAAGTCTTTCAAATTGATCGTTTCAGGCAACGGACCAAGGCACTGCTCAATTGCTTTTTCGGATAAATCGGTGCACTGCTGTGGCTTCATACCCATACATTGCGTAAACACTTCTGATTGACACAACACTTGCGATTTTTCGCGGGACAGTTTTATGAGTAAAAATTTATCGAGCGAATCGTTTTGCGCAAACAGCTGCACGGACACAGCACTGAGCACAACGGCTAACAAGACACTCAATTTGAGAACGACAACACGTTTTAAGTTCATTCTAAGACTCTTTAAGATTTTCAGTCCAGTATACCGCCAGAGCACACGGCCATGCATTCAATCTGCTAGTCTAAGCCACAAATTAACGAAGGAATTGACCATCGACACGCTGCGACAGAAAACTCACTGGCTATTCGACATGGACGGCACGCTAACCAACGCAATTCACGATTTCGACGACATTCGTGCGCAATTGGGCCTACCAGCGGGTATCCCTATTCTTGAATCGATCGCCCAAATGCCCATTGAACAGGCTAACAAAACCCATGCTGCACTGGATAAAATGGAATACGACATTGCTGATGAGGCAACCGCACAAGAAGGCAGCGAGCAACTTTTACAGCTATTAACCGCGCAAGGGTTTCAGGTGGGCATTGTTACCAGAAATGGTCACGGCATTGCCAAGGCGACGCTCAAAGCCTGCGGGCTTGATGGCTTCTTTAACGACCAAACCATTATCAGCAGAGATTGCTGCGAACCCAAGCCTCACCCAGCTGGTGTTGAATTGTTATTATCGCGCTGGGGAGCAAACGCTGAAACTGCTGTTATGGTTGGCGACTATCTGTTCGACTTAGAAGCCGGTAAGCAAGCTGGTGTTGCAACCATTCATTTAGACGTAAAGGGCCAATTCCCATGGCCAGAGCAAACAGACTATGGCATCACTTCGCTGGATGTACTGTGCGCGCTATTTTACGGTGAACAAAGCTAACTGCATTTAATGCGAGCAAGATAAACAGCAGCGCAAGGCCAGTAGAACCTCCTCCACTTTTAACAACCGCTGCACTGTTGGAACCGTTTGAGTCTTCATTGCTATTTGAGTTGTTATCTGAGTTGCCGTCCGTGTTACCTGCATTGGCAGATGATCTTGCTTCAACAGCTGCATCACTGAACACCAAAGCTTCACCGATAGTTTCACCCACTAAAGCTTTACTGGCTTCACCACCACTCGGGCATGCATCGGATAATAAGGAATTGATGCAGACGTCGAGCGCATGCTCGCCCTGTGCGATCAAGTGCAACTGACTAACCGGCGATACATCGCTGGTGCAATTAACGATTTGTTTTAAACCACTAATTGCAGCAGCCTCCTGACCCGCCGGTAAAATTTCGCGACCAGCCAATGCATCACACAAACGCACAGATTGTCTGGATTCAACCAATTCATCTGCACCACCGTGAACAATAAACAACGGCGGCCATTCCGAGGCTTCATCGCGAATTCGAGCTGGAAAACTGTTGGCACTAACCAGCGGGTCAGATGCGCTGGCCTGATCAAAAGAAACACCCATAACGCGTTCAAGAATACTTAAGCCTTGAGGGTTCGTGTAAGCACCCGACTGAACTCGTTGCAGGAAGTCAGTGAAGTCTGTTGGTGGGTAGAACAACATGGCACCACTAACAGCAGTTGGTCGGTTAACCGCCAACGATAAACTTAAGTGTGCCCCAGCCGATTGCCCAAACAACACTGGCACACCCTGGCTACCATAGCTATTCGCGTTATCAAGCACCCAATCCAGTGCTGCATCGGCATCGCTTACAATATCGTCAAAGTCTGCCTGGTTACAGGCAGCGTTAGAATCGGTGTTATCGAGTAATCGATAAAACGGGGCGTAAACCACATAACCTTCATTAACAAAATGTGGAATGCTGAGTTCCAGTCCAAGAAAGCCAAACGATCGACTACTCCAACTACCGCCATGAAAAGCGATTAAGGTTTTTTCACCAACGCTTGCAGGATGCCGTTTGTAAATGCGCATCTCAAGCTCGCACGTTCCACGCGCTGTGTTCACTTGCCGATAAGCAACGCGTTGAACATACGGTTGCGTTAGGTTCTTGAGAGTTCTGGCGCCCAGGTTAATCCGGTTACCCGGAGACAGGCTCCATGTATTCTCGGCAATATTTTCAGCGTTTCCTAACCGCGCTCTGTCACTGGCTTGTGCACAGTAGTCACCCATACTTTGACTGGCGAACGATACCGCCACTGTACATTGGTTGTCGCTATACCAACTGCT
>CALDTX010000209.1 GCA_937923565.1 uncultured Granulosicoccaceae bacterium
TCGAAACGACCTTTGCACGGGTAATCGCCGTGTGCTGCAGACAGTTGTTGGGTGAGTGTGTAGTGAAGGCATGAAGCGCGGTGTCGAGATCGCAATGCAAGGTGATGGTTCTTACTGCTTTTGTATCTGTTGGTAGTTCAAAGGCTTCGGCATCATTTTGGGTGCTCACCCAAAGTATGCCCGAGCGCTCAACGACGCTGAAAACAATCGGTTTAATGGTTGATGGAGGCTCGAGCGTAGGGTGCGCTGGTATATAGTGACAAGCGCCTGCACAGTTATAGTGCCATCCGTGGTATGCACAGGCGAGAGAATCGCCGCGTACGAAACCATGTGATAATCTCATGCCCCGATGTGGGCAGCGATTTTCCCAGGCCGACACGACGCCACTACTGCTGCGCCAAATTGCCAAATCCGTTTGCCCTATTTGTGCCCGCATAACCCCTTGTGGTGGAAGGTCTCTGGCAAGACCAACGGGCTCGGTACTCATTGAATTATCTCCAGCCAAACGAAATTTCGGTGCTAGTATCTTACGAATTGAGCAGGTTGTCGATCAAATATTTGAGCAACTTTTACCGACTGTGCCTCGATTGTATCAACACGCGCATCAATGGGCCCCAGCGAGCAGGCAACTTCCATCGCGTCTATCAAAATCTGATCGCCGCTCACAACAAGTTCGATCAGCTGGTTACTGTGTGCCTGTACCCAACCCGTCAGGTCTAGCTTATTGGCCCGCTCAGTTATCCACAGCGCGAAGTTGTCTGAGTGGAACTGTCCTTTTATTAGCCATGCCACTGTATTTGAGGAATCCATAGCGAATTGTGCGGTATCGTGATAACGAGAATGTCGTTATGGGCGCGGCGGAATGCTAACATTCCGTACAACGGGTACAGGGTCATACTACAGCACGATGGCAACCTCAGAAAATAACAATTTCGACGCACAGGCAAAAGAACAGCAACTTCGAAGCGAGTCGCAGCAATGGGATATTTCTAACCCGGTAGATGCGCTCGCCGACGATATCCCGGTGATTGATCTGCACAGCTATTTTTCAACAGGTTCGAGCGACGCGCTTGAGGCTGTTGCCGAGCAGCTCAGGGTGGCTTGCGAGGAAACTGGCTTTTTCTCGATCGTGGGTCATCATGTTGACAACGACGCTTTGACGAATGCATTTGCTCAAGCACGACAATTTCACGCGCTGGCACTAGACGAAAAAAATCAGATACTCATGGACAGGGCAGATTGGCCGGTCGGCGGAATGGGGTATTTACCGTTGAAAAACCGGAAATTGCCCAGCCGTGATACCGGCAATGTTAATGAGGCTTTTATCATTAAGTGTGATGATCAATTAACGATGTCGGACAACCAATGGCCAAATGCTCAGCTCTTGCCACAGTTTCGCCCGGTTATAGAGCACTATGCCGAACAGATGGAACACCTTGGCAAACGGATGCTGCCAATATACGCACGTGCCTTGGACATGCCGGAGAACTTTTTCAACGAAGCATTTGTTGACCCGCTGTATCGCTTACGCATGACGCATTACCCGGCAGTTAAGTTGGACACCGAGAATGCGTTTGGGATTGCCCCTCACGTTGATACCTCGTTTTGTACTATTTTGGCCCAAGATAATCCGGGCTTAACAGTTTTCAGTGAACGCCGGCGTGTTTGGGTAAAAGCACCTGCTTTGGAAAATGCATTTATTGTTAATACCGGTGAGTTGTTGAAGCAATGGAGTAATGACCGTTTTTTAAGCACACGTCATTTTGCTAACAACAACATCAGTAGTCAGTCGCGTTACTCAATACCGTTTTTCTTTAATGCTAATCCGAATTTTGTTATGCATTGTATTCCCAGTTGTTGCGATGATGATAACCCTGCCAAGTATCCGCCGATCTCCTATGTACAAAGCCAAGGTGTTGTGCAAGGCGAATAACCCTTTCGTTTAATAAATTTAATTCAGACCGCAATCAAAGCGATCTTTGTATCGTTAGTGGCTGTATGCAGTTTGCGAGTTTATTCATCCCGTTAAGCAAGCGATGCCAGTGGCGTTGCTGATCGAGTTAACACAGTTTTATCAGGAGCGCCAGGGATGCGCTCCAACTGCTACATCATCAAATTTTCTTTTTATAGCGCAAAAAATAACAGAGGATTGAGCTATGTCTGAATTAACGACGATTCAAAGCAGTGACAGGCGAGGGGATATAGCAGCATTGTTGCTGCGTGTTGGTCTGGGCCTTGTGTTTGTCATAGGCGGCACATCTAAATTGAGCTTATTGTTAAGTTCCACTGCCAGCGACGGTATGGTTGCTAACTATTTGGGGACGACTGGTTACATCAATACTGTTTTTCAGGATTATCTGTTTACAGGTTTTTTTGGCAGCTTTTTAACACCATGGGGTTTTCTTACTGCACTGTCCAGTTTTGAATTGTTAAGTGGTATTTTTTTAATTGCCGGATTATTGGTTAGACCTTTGGCGCTAGTTTATGCGTTTTTGTTGTGGACGTTTGTTATCGCATTGCCTGTGATGACGGTGCCGGGTGAAACGATCGACGTTAAGGCTTATACGTCACCTGCTTTGTTGGTGCAAGTCAGAGACGTTGCTTTATCCGGCATGATGTTTGTACTTTTTTTTCTTGGTGCTGGTCGTTACTCGTTTGATCAACAGTGGGTGCCGCATAGTAATAAAGTACCCTGGGACACCAGCGGCACTATTCTGCGGCTTTCGTTAGGTGTTGCTTTATTGGTAGGTGGTCTGTTTGCAGGGTATGGCAGTATTGCCACCTGGGCAACGGCTTCGCCTATTCTCATGCTGGTAGGCTTGATGTTAATGCTGGGCAATAACATCATGTGTCGAATTGCCAGCGGTATAACGATTGCTATTATGCTGTGGTTTATGGTGCATAAGCTTAATGCCGATAAAAGTGTTATCGCTAATTTGAATGGGTTCAAGCGCGAATTTGCGTTAGCGGCCTGCGCAACCATTTTGCTTATCTACAGCGGTAGTGATCGTTTCACAGCGATTGATCTGTTCAAGCGTAGTCAACGCTACGTACGCAGTTACTTTCGAAGTTCTTCGGTGACCGGCTAACCGGTGTACACCGTAATCGGTGTGTGATTAGCGGTGCATTGCTAATTACTAACTATTGTTTGTTGTTTGTTGTTGGTTGTTTGTTTGTCTGTTGTCGATGTCGCCCGTGTTGCACCTTACTCAGTGCAACACGGGTAGTCATTATGATTTACCACAAGCAGCATGTAGCACTGCTCGTTTTTACTGCCGTGACTAGGTACCGCAGAAGGTTGCTTGCACCACTTCATTGGGTTCTGGCGGTTGCATTAAATCATTCGCGTTGGCTTGTTCCGCATACGGATCAGCCAAGATCTTTATCAAGCGATTCATTGGAGCCAAATCGCCTTGTTCTGCCGCTAAGATCATTTGCTCAATACGATGATTACGCGGAATATAAGCCGGATTAGCTGAGCGCATCAGATTGTTTGCATCTGCTGTCGCAGATTGCTGCGTCGCCGCGTTGTGGCTGTGTCTTTGTCGCCAAAGCGCTAGCCATACTTGTATAGAATCTTCCGACTCAAATTGTGTTTTGAATTTGGCATCTTGTTGGGTATCGCTTTCGTGTACAGGTAATTCGCACAAGGCTCTGAACGTATTGGTGAAGTCGAGTTTGTTTTCCTTCAATAGCGTCAGAAACGACTCGATCAGCTCACCGTCGTCTAAATTTGTTTGCGCTAAACCCAGCTTGCGGCCGAAGCGCTCACGATAATAACGACTGAACACTTCAGGATAGCCATCGATAACGGCCTGAGCTTGCTTGATGGCCTGTTCATCGTCTTCATCGATCAATGGCAGTAAGCACTGTGCAAAGTTAGCCATATTCCACTGTGCAATGCCGGGTTGGTTTTGGTAAGCGTAACGGGCACCGTGATCGATCGAACTGAACACAGTCGCTGGATCGTAGTTATCCATAAACGCACAGGGTCCGTAGTCGATCGTGTCTCCGGCGATGGAGCAGTTGTCGGTATTCATAACACCGTGAATAAAACCAAAGCTTTGCCAATGTGCCACTAATAACGCCTGACGATCAACCACGACTTTAAGTAGGGCTAACGGTTTATTATTCTCAGCGGCAATTTCAGGGTAGTGACGTAGAATGACATGTTCGCACAAGGCTTTCACAGCCTCAACATTGCCCTTGCTAATAAAATACTGAAATGTACCAACGCGAATATGGCTTTGAGCAACACGCGTGATAATGGCGCCGGGCAGAAAAGTTTCGCGCCTAACGGTTTCGCCGGTACTGACCGCTGCCAATGCGCGCGTTGTGGGCACGCCTAAAGCATGCATAGCTTCACTGACAACATATTCCCTTAAAACAGGCCCAATAGCAGCCCGACCATCGCCATTGCGCGAGTAAGGTGTTGGGCCCGCACCTTTCAGTTGTATATCGAATCGCTTGTTGTCGCGATCAAGTATTTCGCCCAGTAAAATGGCGCGTCCATCACCCAATTGCGGGTTCCAATGACCAAACTGGTGTCCTGCATAAACTGCAGCGAGTGGGTCGGCGCCTTCTGGTACCGCATTGCCGGCTAAAACCGCAATGCCATCGGGGGATGACAGCTGTGTTGTGTTTATCCCGAGTTGTTCAGCCAACGCATGGTTTAGGTGCAACAGGGTTGGGCTTTTTACAGGTGTTGGAGCAAGGCGAGAATAAAACTCAGCAGGTAGTTGAGCGTAAGAGTTATCGAAGGGTAATTGCAACGGGTTTGCGCTCGCTTAGTAAAGTTCGTTTTTCAGGCGGCTCACCAATGTTTCATCATAGTTTTTGCCGTCAAAGTCTGGCTGTACGCCTTGTACCATCTGTCCGGCGGTTGGCACGGTATCTTTGGTTTTTTTAGCGCTCTCTAACCATAGGCCAGAGCGTAAAATGGCACGTGCACATTGGAAGTACACCGCTTCAATAGAAACCACTATGCAGCTAACGGGCAATTTACCATTAAAGTCAAACTCGCTAACATGTTCTTCAGCCGTGGAAATAACCGCTTTGCCGTTAATCCTAAGCGCCTCGGTAATACCGGGAATCAAAAACAACAGGCCCACTCTTGGGTCTTCAATGATATTGCGAAGTGTATCGAGCCGGTTGTTTCCGCGTCTGTCGGGTATTAACAAGGTTTTATCGTTGAGCACCTTGAATGCCTGTCCTTGTGCATCTCCTCGCGGGGTGCAGTCGAGGCCCGAACTTCCCGAAGAGGCCAAGGCAAAAAAACAGGTTTGTGACAACCATTGTTTATAAACCGCGTTGAGTTCTGGCACTTCCTTGGCTAAAGAGGTTGGTTTAGGTTCGCCATACAGAGCAGTGAGTTGCTCCAAAGATTCAATGATGTTGCTCATAAAAACGGTGCTTGTTATAACGACTTTAACGAACTGGCATGATGCGCGATGTGATCGCTAATATAAGAGGCCACAAAGTAGTACGAGTGATCGTAGCCTTCCTGCATTCTGTAGTTAAGCGCTTGATCACTTTGTTTGCAGGCATCAATAAACGTTGCCGGTTGCAGTTGGTTTTCCAAGAATTGATCACTGCTGCCGGTATCAATCAGAATGACTGCGTTACTGGCTTGTTTTTTAACCAGCTCGGTAGCGTCGTAATCTGCCCAGCTGGTTTTATCGTTGCCCAAATAAGCGCTAAAGGCTTTTTGGCCCCAAGGAACTTGGCTTGGTGATGTGATCGGCGAGAATGCTGAAACTGTTTTATAAACCGATGGGTTTTTTAAATGCAGTGTAATAGCCCCATGTCCACCCATAGAATGGCCGGTTATACCTTGCGCATTCATGTTCACGGGGAAATTCGCGCCAACCAACGCGGATAGTTCTTCGTTGATGTATTTGTCCATGTGAAAATGCGACGACCACGGCGCTTGTGTTGCACTTAGGTAAAAACCGGCACCTTGGCCTAAATCGTATTCGTCGTCGTCGGCAACCTGTTCACCGCGTGGGCTGGTATCGGGTGCAATAATCGCAATACCGTGCTCGGCGGCGGCAGCTTGCAGGCCCGATTTTTCCATCACGTTTGCCCAGCTGCAGGTTAATCCCGACAAATACCACAGCACAGGTACATGGCTGGATTTAGCTTGCGGTGGCAAATAAACCGCAAATCGCATGGTGCAATTGCACACTTGGCTTTCATGCGTATGAACAGAGAGCACACCACCGTGGCTTTGCCAGTTGGATTCGCTTGCAATGCTCATTAGTACAACACAACACTTCGAATAGATTCACCTGAGTGCATAAGGTCGAAGGCTTTGTTGATGTCGTCTAAGGGCATTGTGTGTGTGATCAGGTTGTCGATATCAATTCTGCCTTCCATGTACATATCAACAATTTTAGGCACATCGGTTCGGCCGCGAGCGCCACCGAATGCAGTGCCACGCCAGCTTCTACCGGTGACTAACTGGAATGGGCGGGTTTTGATTTCCTGACCAGCACCTGCAACGCCAATGATGATGCTTTCGCCCCAGCCTTTATGGCAACACTCTAATGCTGCACGCATAACGTCTACGTTACCAATACATTCGAAAGAGTAGTCAGCACCACCACCGGTTAATTCCACTAAGTGATCAACCAGGTTATCGCCATGATCGGCTGGATTAACGAAATCTGTCATGCCGAATAAGCGACCCGTATCTTCTTTTGCAGGGTTTAGATCGACGCCAACAATTTGCTTAGCACCCACCAAGCGCAAACCTTGAATAACGTTTAAACCGATGCCGCCTAAGCCAAATACTACCGCTGTTGAGTTGGGTTCTACTTTAGCCGTGAACATAACCGCACCAATGCCTGTGGTTACGCCACAACCGATGTAGCAAATTTTATCGAAAGGCGCATCTTTACGCACTTTAGCCAGTGAAACTTCCGGCAATACGGAATAGTTTGAAAAGGTGGAGCAGCCCATGTAGTGGAGGATGTCTTTACCTTTATAAGAGAATCGAGACGTGCCGTCTGGCATAACACCTTGACCCTGCGTAGCTCTGACTTTCTGGCACAAGTTGGTTTTGGGATTAAGGCAATATTCGCACTCTCGGCATTCGGCTGTGTATAACGGAATCACATGATCGCCAACCTCAAGGCTGGTAACACCTGCACCCACCTCAACCACTACGCCGGCACCTTCGTGGCCTAAGATGGCAGGGAAGGCACCCTCTGGATCGGCACCTGAGCGAGTGAATTCATCGGTATGGCAAACGCCAGTTGCTTTCATTTCAACCAGCACTTCTCCCGCTTTTGGACCTTCGAGATCAACTTCTACAATTTCGAGTGGTTTTCCAGCTTCAAAGGCTACCGCGGCACGTGATTTCATCGTTTACAATCCAGAGTGTGTTAATGATCACCATTCTCGCAATTTATTGCTGTAGAAACAATTGCCGCTGCATCTTTTGTCCCTTTTTGTCGCAATTCGCTTGCGTTGGCGTCTGTGCGGCTTAAACTAAGGAGTTCCGGTTTAATTTCTTGAGAAAGTTGATGTCAGATATAGGTGTGGGTGTCATTGGTACAGGTTATATGGGCAAATTGCACTCTGTTGCATTGCATTCTGTTGCAACGGTATTCAATACGCCGTTACGACCCGTATGCGAAATGATTTGCGCCACCACCGAAGACGGCGCCGCTAAAAAAGCGCAAGCCTACGGTTTTAAACGCTCGACCGCCGATTGGCGCACGTTGGTTGCCGATGAAAAAGTACAGGCCATCATTATTGCCTCTCCTCAGGAAACTCACAAAGAAATTGCATTAGCAGCATTCAAACTGGGTAAGCCGGTTTTGTGCGAAAAGCCTTTGGGCGCCTCCTTGCAAGAAAGCCGGGACATGGTCGCGGCAGCGAAAGCCAGCGGTACCGCCAATATGGTTGGGTTTAACTACATTCGAACACCAGCATCACAATATGCCCGTCAACTGATTCAATCGGGTGCCATTGGCGAACTCACTTATTTTAGGGGTGAGCACACTGAAGACTTTTTCGCTGATCCGGCGTTGCCTGCGTATTGGCGTACCAGGGGTTTGGCAAACGGCACCATGGGCGATCTGTCCCCTCACATGATTAATGCAGCGTTAGCGCTGATCGGGCCCATTCAAAAGCTGTGTGCCGATATCGAAACCGTGCACAAAACACGTGATGGCGATAATGGCCCGGAAGAGGTGACTAACGATGATCATGCACAGTTTGTTTGTCGTTTCGAGAATGGTGTGATGGGGCATATGTATTTTAGTCGCATCGCTACAGGGCGCAAAATGGGCTACATCTATGAAATCTTCGGCACCGAAGGTGCCATACGATTCGATCAGGAAGATCAAAACGCGTTGTGGCTGTACCAGCGTGAAGGTGCTGAAGCACAACAGGGCTTTAAAAAAATATTGACCAACACCGAGCATCCGGATTATCAAGCATTTTGTCTTGGGCCGGGCCACGGCACTGGCTACCAAGATCAAATCACGATTGAAGTTCGCGACTTTTTAACGGCGATTGAAACGGGTAACAGTGTTTGGCCAACCTTTGAGGACGGCATGTTGGTTAATCAGGTTGTTGAGGCTGCACGGGCGTCGGCTGATAAAGCCGCTTGGGTCAGTGTTAATGAGTTTTGATGAGCGACATCGGCGCTTTGCCGTTGCGCCCATGATGGAGCTCTCTGACAGGCATTTTCGATACCTTGCCCGATTACTGAGCCAGCACAGTTTGCTCTACACCGAAATGCTCACTTGCAAAGCCATTATTCATGGTGATCGACATTACCTGCTGGATACCGATGCGCGGGATAATCCATTGGTGTTGCAATTAGGCGGCAACGATCCTGCAGAAATGGCCGAAGCTGCTCTCATTGGCGAGCAGTGGGGTTACGATGAAATTAATATGAATGTTGGCTGTCCAAGCGATCGCGTATCGTCTGGTCGTTTTGGCGCTTGTTTGATGGCGGAACCTGCAACCGTTGCTGCTTGTGTTGTAGCGATGCAAGCGGCAGTCAAAGTACCTGTCTCGGTTAAGTGCCGCTTAGGGATTGATCGCGATGATAGTTATGAAGTGGTTGAACAGTTTGTTGAACAAGTCAGCGACGCTGGCTGCCAGCATTTTATCGTTCATGCACGTAAAGCATGGCTCGATGGGCTTAGCCCCAAAGAGAACCGTACCATACCGCCGTTACGTTATGAATATGTGTATCGGCTCAAGCAGCGTTTCAGTGATTTGCACATCACCATAAACGGTGGTATCGATACCTGGGAAAAAGTACAAAGCCATCTTAATGAAGTTGATGGTGTTATGTGCGGCAGACACGCGTATTATCAACCGGCGTTTCTGGGTATGGCGGACAGCACAATTTTTAACGACTTGCTAACTGAGTCCTCGCAGTTACCTACTGCGAAAATCGATAGCATGGGTTTGCCAATAGCGCCGGATGATATCAATGCACTAGCTGAAGTTGCGCGCACTTATGCTGTGTACATGCAAGTGTGGGTAGAACGTGGTGTAAGGGTCAGTACACTTATCAGGCATATTATTGCCTTGTTCCACAATGTGCCCGGTGCACGCTTGTGGCGTAGGCACCTCAGTGAGAATGCATCCAAAACACAAGATGCTGTTAAGTTGATCGAAACAGCGCTTACCTTCGTACTGGAACCATACAACGGCAAAACGCAACAATATGCACGGTAGAGTCGAAGCACCACACAGTAATCGCCGTGATTGGGAAAATCTGCGAAAACTCTCTGTTTATCTGTGGGA
>CALDTX010000210.1 GCA_937923565.1 uncultured Granulosicoccaceae bacterium
GAACTGCTGCCTCCCAATACCTTGCCTCTCGGCCATTTTAACGACCGGCCATTCAGGCCCGGATCGGGTTCGGTGTTGTAGCACCAGTCTGTTTTGGGGTTATGGATGGTTTTGAAGTAGCCAACTGGTACATGAATCCAAGGGTTCCAGTCTGAGGCTCCAGCCTCAAGCAATGCAACCGTTGTGTTCGGGTCGGCACTAAGCCGGTTGGCTAGCACGCAGCCAGCAGAACCTGCGCCAACGATCACATAATCGAAACTGTTGCTCATTTGAATTAGCCGGTGGAGTAATGCAATATGTTCGATAATGGTACTGGAAATCTCATTTTTGATGTACCTTGTTCGTGTAGTCGACGGAATTATTCCGGCGAATATGGAATTGAATGCTGGTAATTTAGTGTTTTCCGGTTCATTCCATGTCGCTGAGAGAGAAATCGCTTAAATGTCAGTGGATAAAGAGGCCATCGAGGTAAGCACCGCAAGTGCTGTAGATAGGGCGGATTCGCCTAAAAGCTCTACTGTGGGCCGTGTGCTGGCTATTCTTGACTTGGTAGCCTCTTCAGATCGCGCATTAAGCCCAACCGAGATGGCAGCAGAACTCGATATTCCAAAAGCGAGTTTGCATCGGTTATGTGCCAGCTTGGAAGAAGAAGGCTACTTGCAGCCTCGGCTGAATCAGCGAGGCCTTCAACCCGGTTACCGATTGCACAATATGGCACTCGGTGTTTTAGCCAGTGGTCCGTTGCAGGCGCAACGCCGTGCCATTTTATCGTCGCTGTCAGCCGAGATTGGCGAAACCTGCAATATCGCTGTGCCGGATGGCGCTGAAATGATCTATTTCGACAGGGCTGAAACGCATTGGCCAGTGCGAGTGCAATTGCAAATTGGTAGTCGTGTTCCTGTTTGCGCTACAGCAGGCGGAAAAATGTACTTAAGTACCCTGACAAAAACCAAACGTGATCGTATAGTAAGAAACTCGCCTCTGATTGGGTACACTCGAAATACGATTGTTAACCCAGACACATTGTTAAATGAGCTGGATGAAATAGCGCTCAGAGGTTATGCCCTCGACAACGAAGAGTATATTGATGGTATGGTCGCTCTAGCGGTGCCAATAAAAGACGAAAAAAATAGGCTCTACGCAACCCTTTCGTTTCATGCGCCGTGTATGAGAATTTCTTTTTCGAACGTCACTCAATTTTTACCGGCTGTGCGTAAAGCCAGCGAGCAGTTGTCTACTTTGCTTAAAGACTAAACTTTTACAATGTCTCAATTCTGGACCCCGCTGGTACAGCGGCTTACGCCGTACATACCAGGTGAGCAGCGATCTGGCGAAAATATCGTTAAGCTCAATACCAACGAAAACCCGTATCCGCCCCCTCGCAGTGTTTTAGCTGCTATTTCCAATGTTAACGGCGATGCTTTGCGCCGCTACCCGGATCCGGAGTCCAAAGATCTTAGGGCTTCACTGGCTCAATATCATGGATTAAAGGCTAATCAGGTTATGGTTGGCAATGGCTCTGACGAAATACTTGCGTTGGCTTTTATGGCATTTTTCTCTGACGATGCCGGGTTACAGTATCCCCAGATCAGCTACAGCTTTTATCCGGTTTACTGCGACTTAATCGGTATTCAAAAAAAGCCGATTCCATTGGATGCCAACTTTGAAATCGAATTGTCATCTTATGCGGGTGATGCTGGTATCGCTATACCTAATCCTAATGCGCCAACCGGCATTGCGATACCCT
The DNA here is from genome assembly GCA_937923565.1 of uncultured Granulosicoccaceae bacterium. Taxonomy (GTDB): domain Bacteria; phylum Pseudomonadota; class Gammaproteobacteria; order Granulosicoccales; family Granulosicoccaceae; genus Granulosicoccus. The sequence continues at coordinate 1,748 of CALDTX010000210.1, forward strand.
TAGAGAGCGTGGCAAAGCTGTGTGCTAAAGCGTCGGATAAAGTGGTGCTTATCGACGAAGCCTATATTGATTTTGGTGCCCAAAGCGCTATAGAGCTCATTAAAAATAATCCTAATTTATTGGTGGTACAAACCTTTTCTAAAGGGCGTTCATTGGCCGGTATGCGTATTGGTGTGGCGTATGGTAACGAGCAGCTTATCGAAGGCCTGAACCGGGTTAAAAATTCATTTAATTCCTACCCGCTCGATGTTGTTGCGCAGGCGGCAGCTATTGCATCCATGGCCGACGAAGCCAGTTTTCAAAGCAGTGTTTCTCAGGTTATAGCAACCAGAACACAGACGGTTACATCACTTGAGCAAAGAGGTTTTAAGGTTTTGCCCAGTAGTGCAAACTTCGTATTTGCATCGCCTGTCAATGTAAAATCTAAAGCAGGGGCTGAAGATATTTTCAATTTTTTAAGTCAGCAAGGTGTATTGGTGAGATACTGGAACAAGTCGCTTTTAAAAGATTGGCTTCGCATCTCTATTGGTACAAATACAGAAATGGACCGCTTTTTCTCAGTACTGGATTCAATGACATAAGCCATTTTTTATGTCCCGTCACCTCATTCCAATTTTTCTTAGTGCTGTGTGCAAAACCTTTCGCTTTGTCATGCTAATGGTTTTTGCACTGCTATGCAGCAACGCCATCGCCCAACAATCCAGCAAAATTGAACCCATTGATTCTGTAGAACCTTCGCGTGACGCCGCCAGCACCGATTCGCCGCGTAGTGTGCTTTCTGGTGTTACTGGTGCTGTCGATAATGCGCATGGCGCTGTTAGTGATAACTTTAGCCGTTTCGTTGTTCAAATCGATGACTTCTTTGGTTCGCGGGAACAGCTAGATGAAGCGAATAAAAGTTGGGCAAGAATCCGCATAGATACCGTAAAGCCAGGTGGGAGCGACGTTAAACTGCGGGCGGGTGTGAAGCTTAAAGTGGTACTGCCTCGGTCGCAACAACGATTCAGGCTGCTGTTTAGTACTGAAGACGACGACGTATCAGCGTCCAATTCCGATGCAGCGCAAAGAGAACAGCTGGCAGGCCAGGACAATAATGATGTGTCCTTGGCTTTGCGATTCATGCGAATAGCCAGAGACTCGGTTCAAGTAAACTACGACTTAGGTGCCCGATTCCGTGACGATAAAGCCCAGCTATTTGGCCGTATCAATGCGTCCTATAATCAGCCCTGGAAATGGGGCTTTAACAATAATATAACCAATAATCTTATCTACTATTCGGCATCAGGGTTCGAAAACCGACTCAGGTTCGACCTTCAACGAAATTTTTTTGATAAGAAATCAGTATTTTTTCGAAACTCGCTTGCGCTCAACTGGCGTAAAGGTTTGAAAGGTACAGGCTTCGGTGAAACGATGGGCTTCTACGCCGATCTTGGCAAACGCAAAGCGATAGCATTGGAGGCCATAGCAGGTTATTCAACGTCATTGAATAACGGTGAAACTGATCGCTACAAAGGCGCAGAAGTGCGTATTCGTTTTCGCCACAGTATTTGGCGTAAATGGTTTTACTACGAAATATGGCCATCCGTGAGTTGGTCTGCTTCTAATGATTACAAGCAAGCATACGGTGGGCTTTTGCGTTTGGAGGTGGTGCTTGGAAGTATATAGAAAATTTTCGATGTACCAGGTGCAGGAGTGACGCTGTGAAAATTGTCTGTATCAGTGACACCCACGGAGACCACAGTAAAGTCCAATTACCTGCAGGCGATGTGCTTATTCATGCTGGAGATATTTGCGCGCATGGCACAGAGCAAGATTACTTGAGTTTTCTAAGTTGGTTTTCTGATCAGCCTCATCAACATAAAATTTTTATCGCTGGGAATCACGACACTTACCTGGAACAGCAGCCAGTTAAAACCCTTGAGTTGGCAAAGCAACATAAAGTGACCTATCTGAACGACAGTGGTATTACTTTAAATGGCATAAAGGTTTGGGGTTCGCCGATTACACCGCGTTTTTATAATTGGTCATTTATGCGTGATGCGGGTGAAGAAATAGAGAAACACTGGCGGTTAATACCCAACAATGTTCATATACTCGTCACCCACGGACCACCCTTTGGAGTTTTAGATGAAGTCGAGCGTGAAGATGGCAATACCGAGCATACCGGTTGTCCGTCTCTGTTAAAAAGTATTGATTCTGTAGGGCCCCTTTATCATGTATTTGGGCATATACATGAGTGCTATGGAGAGAAAACGCTTGAGGGTGTGCAGTATTTAAATGTGAGTACGATGGATAACAATTACGTGGTGCGCAACGCGCCGGTAGAAATAGAGCTATAACGGCATAACGAACGTTGTCGTTATGCCGTTATTTGTTGGGCGACTGTTACTGTAAGCCCATTGCTTCTTTTTCAACTTCCGACTGCTGATTGATGGTGTCGATCATGCCATCGTAGCCGCCTGAAATTGATGCACTGGTTCGGTACTTGCCATTGATAATGACGGCAGGCACTCCACTAATGCCGGCATTTTTTGCCAATTGTGAAGCTCGTTTTAACTTGCCTTCAACCGCAAAAGAGCTCATGGTTTTTATAAATTTGTCTTTGTCCATGCCCAAGGTTTCAGCCAACTTAGCAATGTCTTTTGGCTTACGCATTGGTTTGCGTTCTTTGTGAATCGCTTCGAACATGGCGTGTACAAACTCATCTTCATGACCAAGCAGTTGTGCTGCGTAAAAAGCTCTTGAGTGAGATTCCCATGCCGGGTTCAAAGGTGGTGCTTCACGCACAAAATGAACATAGCTTGGCTTGTCTTTTTCCCAGGCTTCTATTGTGGGTTCAAAGGCATAGCAATGAGGGCAGCCTAGCCAGAAAAATTCCAGTACTTCGACTTTGTCTGGGGTAGCTGTGTTTTGTGGCGGATCTATAGTTTCAAAACCAGCGGCTGAGGCTTGATTGCCTAACAGTTGTGCAGCAAGCAAAAGCAGTGTTGCACTAAACATATAAAACGCCATTAAGGGTCGTTTCGAACGGACAACAGTTTTCATTAAATAAGGCTCCTGGTTTTCCTTTGTCGACTCGGTAGGAACAAATTAGTTCCCTTTTTTTCCTACGATAGCTGAGACACTTCAATACGTAGATAAACGCAATCCTCGTGCCGTTTTGTGTGTTGTTTCACATGGACTTTGGATATTAGTCACTGTAACTGATCATGACTTAATCTGTGCTTAATAAAGAGGCTAGTGCGAGATGTGTATTTTGACAATTAGCGCGGCTGGCCCAATTTGGACTCACCGCGCTAATTGACAATTTTCCGCCTTGTTTTGCGCCGCTGGCAGCCAAGATTCAGGGTTCGATTTTGGCGTAAGCTTTAAAAAAATGAGCTAGTGGCTATTGCAGCCCAGACGCATAGTTCGCTACAGCGTCAATTTCGGCGTCGCTCATGCGTTTGGCTAAGGCACGCATCATCTGGTTTGGATCGTTGTTTCTTTCGCCTGATCTGAACATTCTTAGTTGGGCAGCCAAATAAGCAGCATTCTGCCCACTGATTACAGGGTAGTCAGCCGCCGGATTGCCATTGCCTGCTGGACCATGACACCCACTGCATGAGGCTATTTCTGCAGACGTAATTCCACCGCGATAAATATTCTCACCTTCAGTCAGGTTTTCTTCGGAAGCAACAACCTCGATGGCTGCCATTTCGCTGAAGTATGCAGACAGATCAAGAATGTCCTGATCGCTCAGGGCTGCGGCCATTGGGCTCATCAGCTGATTATTGCGCTCACCATCACGGTATGCCGTAAGCTGCTTCGCCATATAACCTGCGTGTTGCCCAGCCAAGTTGGGGTAATCAGGTGTAATGGCTTTGCCATCGACACCGTGGCAACCACTGCACACTGCTGCTTTTTCTTTGCCAGCTGCGGCGTCGCCATCTGCTATTGTTGGGCCTGCCAGAAAAAACGTGAGCAGGGCGACCGCCAAGGACCGCTTGTTCATTTAACCTCCGGAAAAATTCAAAAAAAGTAAACTTGTAAAATTAATAGCGGCATTAACCACTCGATGCTGCAATTTTAGCAGACTGCCACGACCACACGGTGTACTCGCCAAATGAATCGACTATATTTCTCCACAAGCTTCCATTCGAGCTCGGATAACGTAACCCAATGCCCGGATGCCAGCGTGGAAGTAGCCTTTGCTGGCCGCTCGAATGCGGGTAAGTCCAGTGCTGTCAATGCCATAACGCGCAATACAAAACTGGCACGAACCAGTAAAACGCCGGGCAGAACCCAGCTGATTAACCATTTTTTGGTTGAAGAAGGACGATTTTTAGTCGATTTGCCCGGTTATGGTTATGCGCAGGTGTCCAAGGCAAAGCAAAAAGCCTGGCACGGCTCGATGCTTAGGTATTTGACTCGTAGAGACTGCCTTCGAGGGCTGGTGATCGTTATGGATATTCGTCACCCTCTTCGGGATTCCGATTGGTCCATGATTGAGTTGCAGCAACAGGGTCAGGCAGATTTACACGTGCTACTGACAAAAGCCGACAAGGTTTCACGGTCGGTACGCAAGCAAACCGTGCATTCTGTACAAACTGAATTGGAAAAGGCCGGCATTGTGGCCACGCTTCAGGATTTCTCGGCCAGTAAAGGTGAGGGTTTAGACGACGCGCATTCAATA
>CALDTX010000211.1 GCA_937923565.1 uncultured Granulosicoccaceae bacterium
GCCCGTGCTGATAACACAGTGAGCCTGTAATCGATTGCATCTGCTGTGCATCCAATAACTCGTAAGGCTCGTTCAAGCTATCTAAGTAACGCGCATAGGCGGCATTGTGTTCAATACCTCGGGTGGTAATCGCTCCATTAATTTTACCGCTTAAATTCAGCGACTCATCTGTTAAGTTGTAAGCATTTTTAATATCGAGAGCGTAGTTTATGCCAGCTCTGTTTAAGCGTATGAGCCGTTCATCGTTTTGGGTGTTACCGGCATAGTCGGAAGCGGTTAAATCATGCGGTACATCAATCATAAAACCGCTGTTACGACCCGCAGGTCCGTGGGCAACTCGAGAGGCTTCCAACACCACAATGGTATCGTTGGGATGTAACTGAGACAGCCTTCGAGCAGCCGACAAGCCCGTGAAGCCTGCGCCTATCACCAACCAATCGGCATTCTTATTACTGGCTAATGCAGCACGCGCTTTAGATGCTGGTAGCAGCTCATTCCAAGCCGCAGGCCCAGGGTCAACCGGCAGACGTGTAACGATCAACGGAAAGCTCCTAGCAATAGAAACACGGCCTGTTAATATTCTGTATTGAGTGCTTCAACCGCCGGGATTTCACGTTCCCGCCGGTCAATGTAATCGCGTAAGGCCTCATCGACCGCAACATCTAACTTAGGTTCTTCATAGGCGCCGAGTAAAGCGCGAGCTTCGGTCAAAGCGCGCTCGGTGATCTCTTTACTGCCGTCGGCAACCCATTGTTCAATACCGTTGTTGTCGAACATCTTTGGCATAAAGAACGCATCCTGGAAGTTTGCCAGCGTATGTGCATGGCCTAAGTAATGTCCGCCAGGGCCGATATCACGAACGGCCGCCAGAGCTTCATCGAAGTCATCCCATCGCACACCCTCTGCCATGCGGTACCCCATAGCACATTGCTCAGCGTCAACAATGAACTTCGCCATCGAACAATGCATACCCGCTTCGTTCCAACCTGCAGAATGCCAAATGTAATTGGCCCCCGCAAGCAGCGCTGCCATCATAGTTGATGCGCTTTCGTAACCGGCTTGAGCATCAAAAGTCTTTGAGCCGCCCAAGGTATTTGATGTACGCCAAGGCACATCATAAAAGCGAGCCATTTGACCAATCATAAAATTCATTAAACTGATTTCTGGTGTGCCTGCCATCGGAGCACCAGACGCCATAGACACCGTTGACAAATAATGGCCGTAAATCGCAGGGCAACCTTTACGCACTACTTGCGTATAAGCAAGCGCTGATAAAGCTTCGGCGTTTAACTGGGCAACGGCAGGTGCGGTGGACGCTGGTGTGTTTGCACCACCCAAAACAAACGGCGAACACAACACCGGTTGGTTGCGCTTATTAAACGCACGCATGGCCGAAAGCATGGTTTCATCCCACACCAATGGCGAATTACCATTGCAGTTGCCAGTGACCACAGGGTGGGTTTCAAGGAATTCTTCGCCAAACAAAATTGCGCACATGTCCAGCACATCTTCAGCGTTCTTACCGGAGGTGGTCATACCCATGAATGATTTATCAGAGTATTTCATCGATGAGTAAGTAATGCGTAGATGCCGGTGCGACACAATATGATCCATCGGCTCAACGATATGGTGTGCGCTTGAATGCATGGCCGGGAGCATATGCGCAAGCTTGTGAAAGTTGCCTAAATCTTCCAGTGTTGGGCCACGCCTGACGTCGTCCAGATCGCGCAGGTAGGGAGCGCCGGTCATTGGAACGAATATGGAATGATCGTTACCGAATGGCAGATTGTTATCCGGGTTTCTGGCATGGTAGGTAAAGCTTGCGGGTATCGATTGGATGAGTTCACGCACTAAAGCCCGGTCTAAATGGACACGATCGCCGTCTTTAACTTCAGCACCAACCGATTTCCAGTCTTCAATGGCTTGATCATCACGGAACACCACACCCACTTCTTCAAGAATAGCCATGGAGGCATCATCAATTTGCTCAACTTGCTCTTGGCTCATGGGTTCTACATGCGGCAACTGACGTTTCAGTGCGGGCAGCATATTACTGCTACGTTTTGCCCTGTTCTTCCGAAGCGCAGCCCTTCCGCCGCGCCTTTTCCGCCCTTCCATTAACCTGCTATCGGTAGAATCACTCATGAGACAGTATCACCATCGGCTGGGTCTGAAAGGTCTACCCAAATTGTTTTAAGTTCGGTGTACTGGTCGTGTGCATGCAGGCTGTTGTCCCTGCCACCGAAACCAGATTGTTTATAACCACCAAACGGCGTTGAAATATCACCTTCTCCATAACAATTAACGGTGACCGTTCCGGCCTTTATAGCACGTGCTGTGCGTAATGCGCGTTTTCCATTAGCGCTAAACACGCTGGCAGACAGGCCATAGTCGCTATTGTTAGCGATGGCTATAGCTTGCTCTTCTGAAGACACGGTGATCACTGACAGTACCGGGCCAAATATTTCATCAACGGCTAATGCGTTATCAGGGGCAACGTTATCGAAGATGGTTGGAGCTATAAACGCACCATTGGCCTCGCCACCTAACAAGGTAACAACCTTGTTTTTAGCGTTATTTGTCGATGCTGAAGAGTTGGTCGAACTTCTAGCCGCGTTGATATAGCCAGCTACTTTGGCTTGATGTTCTTTATCGATTAACGCACCCAAATGATTAGCTGGGTCTAACGGTTCGCCGAGTTTCCAGTCCCGAGTGCGTGCGATGATGCGATCCAACAATTCACTTTTAACGGCTTCATGCACAATCAGTCGGGAACAGGCTGAACAGTTTTCACCCATGTTCCAAAAGGCACCATTAACAATATGCTCGGCAATTAAATCCAAGTGCTCGGCATCCTCCAACACGATGGCCGGGTTTTTACCGCCGCATTCAAGCACCACTTTCTTTAAGTTGCTGTCGGCTGCGTAGTGTAAAAAGCGTTTACCGGTGTCGGTGGAACCGGTAAAACTGACCATATCGACATTGCTATGGCGGCCCAAGGGCTCACCCACGCTTTGGCCATCGCCGGGTAATACTTGCAGTACACCGCGCGGTATACCTGCGTCGCTAGCAAGTTCCGCAATACGTAAAGCAGTTAATGAAGTTTGCTCGGCAGGCTTAACGATAACGCTATTACCCGCTGCCAGCGCCGGTGCTATTTTCCAGGCCAACATTAACAGTGGAAAATTCCACGGCAAAACAGCTGCGACAACGCCAATGGGTTCGCGCACAATCATTGCTATGGCCTCTTCCTGCGTCGGTGCAGTTTGCTCATAGATTTTGTCGACGGCTTCGGCATGCCATTGGATGGTGTGAATTGTTTCGGGTATATCAATAAGTTCGCAATCGCGTATGGGCTTACCACTATCCAGCGATTCCATAACCGCTAACTCTCGCCGATTACGGTTAATCAGTTTACTTAAACGAATTAATACGTTTTTACGTTCGGTGGGATGCTGGCTCGCCCACACTCCTTGATCGAATGCTTGGCGCGCTTTACTAACAGCGAGATCAACATCGGCTTCATTGCAGCCAGTAATCGAACACAGCACAGTGTCGTTCGCTGGATTCACAGAATCAAACTTGGTGCCTGAACCGGGTGTGTATTTACCGTCGATAAACGCGGTTTGCGGAAACTGCATTTGCTGAGCAATCGCAATATACTCATCATGGGTTAACAAATCGCTCACGACGCGCTCTCCAGTTCAATCTGTTCGATAGTTGAGTTCATGGTTTTTATCACTTCCGCCAACTGACGTTTATCGTCTTTGTTCAACGGTTGCAAGGGTCGCCGCGGCGGGCCAGCATCAATACCCCTGAGGGTTAACCCATGCTTTATGCATTGCACAAACTTACCGCCTTGTTCTAAAACACGCATTAGTGGCAGCATCGCCGACATAATACGACGCCCCTTATCGAAGTTGCCTTCAACCGCGCAGGCTTTATATAAAGCGATGTGTGCTTCAGGTGCAAAGTTAGAACCTGCACAAACCCAGGAACGTGCACCCCAAGCGAAAAACTCAAGCGCTTGATCGTCCATACCGCAGGAGAGTTGTATGTGCGGGTAATCTCTGGCCAACATGTGCAAACGGTTTGGATCCCCAGAGCTTTCTTTAATGGCACAAAAATTCGGGCTACGGCCTAACCTGTCCAGGGTTTCTTCATCCATGTTCACACTCATACGGCCCGGGTAGTTGTATAGCATTACCGGTAAATTAGCTGCTCGATCAATGGCCAATGCATGCAGCGCGATTTCGCGTGAAGTTGGGTAAGCATAAGGTGGTGTGGCAATCAATAAAGCATCGGCACCTGCCTGCTTGGCTTGTTCTGCAAAATAAATACTGTCTTCGGTGCGTATAGCGCCGGTTCCAATAATTAGCGGCACTCGCTTTTTAATGGTTTCATGCGCCAAATTCATCAGCATAACGCGCTCTTCCGCACTTTGCGCATAGTACTCACCGGTAGTACCTGCCACAATTAAACCGGCAACACCTGCATCTATTAGCATATCGATAGTTTGCACAAACTTATCTTTATCGATTTCAAAGTTGCTCGTGTGCGGTGTAACAACCGGCGTATAGATTCCTTCGAACTTCATTGTCAGACAACCTCAACAGGTGAATCGAATACATCAACCGGCAGCGGATCGGGTTGAACGTATTTGTCTATTTCGTAGCGTGATAATTCCCAATGCTCTAACGTCAGTTCAACCGTTGTTGCTGGCGTTCGATTGCCAATGGATTCGATCATCTGCTCGTGCTGTTCACAAGCTTCCAGCACCCGTTTATGCGACGATTTTTTGTGCGTGCGATAAAAGCGATGACTCATGCGTGTGTGATCTATCAATAAACGCCCAAGGCTTGGCATCAAATAAGGGGACGCAGCCATTAAACCGAGTTGCTCATGGAAATGATGGTTTTGCATGGCCATGTCACCCGCTGAGTTTTTATGGACGGCCTGACTGAAGCGATGCTGGATCTTTTTGAGCGTGTTTATTTGGGCAAGTGTTGCCTGCTCAGTGGCCAAGCGTGCTACGGCTGCGTAGATCATGGGTGCACATTGGAAAAATGCGCGCATGGTGTCGAAGTTCATCGAGGATACGGAGGCACCTCGGTTGGTTTCTATAGAGACGTAACCTTCACCGGCCAGGCGTTGAAACACTTCACGTAACGGGGTGCGGGATAGGCCGTATTGTTCGCTGAGCAGGGCCTCATCCAATGGGGCTCCGGGAGCAAGTTCTAGAGTGAGGACTTGCAACTTCAGGTGAGACTCGGCTTGGTCTTTTTTGTTTTTGCGGGCCTCTTTCATTTGGGGGCTCGGTTTTGGTCGATAGCGGGAGGTTAGCAGATATTTTTGTGATATACAATTTGTATATTATTCTGAGAACGAGTAAAAACGATCTCATTACTTTTGCTGCTAAACTAACTTCGCAAAAACAAACGACTTATAAGCATAAAGAGGCAAAATGAGGCCCAAAGGACGCACCGACACCGACTCAATTTATTTTAAATACCCCTATTTCGACGGACCTTTCGGTAATCAACGCACTGCACTAACCACCCCAACCCAAGTTGCCATCATCGGCGCCGGCCCCATCGGCATGGCTGCAGCCCTATCCCTCGCACAAGAAGGCATAAGTAGCCTCATCATCGACAAAAAATCCACCTTCAACGACGGCAGCCGCGCCATTTGCGTTTCGCGCTCCAGCTTTTACATCCTTGAACGCCTGGGCGCTGTGGCATCGTTCTTAGAAAAGTCCTTAGCTTGGACAACTGGCCGCACCTTCTACAAAGGCAAACAAATCCTCGAATTCCACATGCCCGATAGTGCGGACGAAAAGTACCGCCCAATGTACAACCTACAACAACAATACATTGAACAATTCCTGTGGGACGCCATTGATGCGAACCCGCTAATTGAAACCCGTTGGCAAAGTCAGCTTACCGGCATTCAAACAACCAACAAAAGTGCACAGTTAACCGTGCAGGACCCACTAGAGCAATACACACTGCAAGCAGACTATGTGCTCGCTTGCGATGGTGCTCGAAGTACCGTACGTAGCTTATGCAATCACCGACTTAAAGGTGAAAACTTTGAAGGCCGCTATGTTATCGCCGACATCAAAATGGACCACGACTACCCGACTATTCGTCGCGCTTTATTTGATCCTGAATGCAGACCCAATGGCACCGTCCTCATTCATAAACAACCGGATAACATTTGGCGTATCGACTACCAGCTGCGCGACGATGAATCAGAAGAAGGTGCGCTCAAAGAAAGCGCTGTGCGCCGCAGCGTTGAATTAGTACTTAAAGACATTAACTACACAGGCCCTTGGGAGCTTGAATGGTGGAGTGTGTATTCTGCCAACACCCTCGCCCTCGATGACTACCGCGATGGGCCCGTATTTTTCGTTGGCGACAGTGCGCACATTGTGCCCATTTTTGGCGTACGCGGTTTGAACAATGGTTTAGCCGATGCGATAAATATTGGCTGGAAGCTTGGCTGGGTGCTCAATGGCAAGGCGGGTAATGCGTTACTCAACAGCTACACACCGGAACGGCGTGGTGCAACACTTGATGTGTTTGCGAACGCCACTAAAAGCGCGCGTTTTATGACGCCGAATACGCCAGGTTGGCGCATTATGCGCGACGCTGCTTTATCATTGGCGTTAACGCACCCTTTTGCGGGTGAGCTGGCGAACCCACGTCAAATGACGCCTTATGTGTATGCGGATAGCCCGGCAGTTGAACCTAGTTTTAACAATGATATTGATAACAGCCCAGTGGTAGGGGCTGTTGTGCCGGATACCAAATTGGATAGTGGGTACTTGTCTGACCAGCTGGGTGATGGTTTTACTGTACTGTGTTTCGATGACGCGCTCGCTCACGAACTAACGCAAGCTTGCCCTAAAAGTTACGACATCAAAATTGTTACCTTGCCCTACCCGTCATCACAAGCCGATTTGTTTTCAGCCCAACAACAAAGCGCTTATTTAATACGGCCGGATTTATACATCGCCGCACGTTGGCAACATGCTAACGCCAAAGCCATTCTTACAAGTTATAGAAAAGTCACCTTCACATTGGAAGACGCCACATGAACCCCGCGGATGTAGAAAGCACCTACGAGCTATTGGCAACCCATATCGATCGATTTGATGAGTCAAAAGCGTCTGTTTATCTGGCTAAGGTTGCCTTGTTAATGGCGAATGAAATTGACAACATGGATACAATACGCAACTGCATAGCAGCAGCTGCGCAGTCAATGGACGGTTAAACAGTTTTCAACCGTTAAAACATTTTTACAACGATAAAACATATTAGTAATTCCAAAGCGTGCCATCTTGTAAACGCGTTACCGGATGGAACCCCTGCACATAGTCGTATTTTTTGGCTTCATCCTCATCAAAGTCAACACCTAAACCCGGTTCATCACTCACATAGAACATACCGTCGCGCATTTCGTGGTCTGATGGAAACAACGCATCGCATTCGGGTGTACCTAACACCAAGTACTCCTGAATACCAAAATTCGGTGCCCAGACATTTAAATGCGCTTGTGCCGCCATGGATAGCGGTGAATGGCTTGGCGCGCCATGAAAACCGGTTCTTACATCATGCATCGCGGCAAAATCAACCAGTCGTTTTACCGGTGTAATGCCACCAGCATAGGTCACCGACACTCTGATAAAATCGATTAAGCGATCTTGTATTAACTTATTGCATTCCCACACCGAGTTAAACACTTCACCGATGGCTATGGGTATCGTGCTGTGCTGTCTTAGTAACCTTAGCGCGTCCTGGTCTTCTGCAGGTGTTGGGTCTTCTAGCCAAAACAATTTAAACTGTTCGAGCTCTTTTGCAAGTTCCGCCGCTTCTCTTGGCAGTAAACGGTGATGCACATCGTGCAGTATTTTTAGATCGAAGCCAAATTGATCTCTGAGCTTTTCTAACACTGTTGGTATGTAGCGCATATACAATTCAGTATCCCAAATTTCTTCCTTTGGTACCGAGCCTGAAAAGTTGGTGATAAAGTTTTTAACATCACCTTTGGATTCGCTAACGCCGTAACCGGCCACAGGCATATTCGGAATGCCGCATTGCACACGTACCGCCTTATAGCCTTGCTCTTTATAATAGGCCACTGAATCTATCAAGTCTTCAATGTCAGCACCGGTTGCGTGTGCGTACAGCAGCGCGCCTTCCCGGCTTTTACCGCCGAACAGCTGATATAACGGCATGCCAGCCAGCTTGGCTTTGATATCCCATAACGCCATGTCGATAGCACCAAACGCTGCCATAGCAATGGGGCCGCGTCGAAAATAAGCACCGCGATAAAAATATTGCCAGAGGTCTTCGCTATTACGGGGGTCTTTGCCGATCTAGCACGGTATAAGATACTCTTGCAAGTAAGCTGCAGGTAAAGTTTCGCGGTTGTTGAGCGTTGCATCGCCGAGCCCGTATATGCCTTGGTCTGTTTCAATTTTTAAAGTGACGTAGTTTTTTTTGGGGCCACCAACAAACACGCGAGCGTTAGTAATTTTCATAATCAATTAGTTTGTCTGTAGGTTGTTGCTCGGCGACATCA
>CALDTX010000212.1 GCA_937923565.1 uncultured Granulosicoccaceae bacterium
TTCAGCGTGAAGTCCTGAATTGATTGTTCAATGTCTACATCGAGCTTTATTGTTGCCAGTGCTTGCGACAACGGCAGCAACTCAAGGCTTGCACGCAGTTTTTCGCCAATTTTGCCTTTTACGCTATCAGCTGTGGCTATAACCGTTTCCAGATTTTCGTGTTGCGCAAGCCACTTGGCAGCAGTTTTAGGCCCGCAACTTGGAACGCCCGGAATGTTATCGGCGGTATCGCCAACCAAGGCCAGGTAATCAATGATCTGACTCGCTTTAACGCCAAATTTGTCCACAACCCCTTGCTCATCCATGACCGAGTTATTCATGGTGTTAATCAAGGAAACATGGCTGTTAACCAACTGTGCCATGTCTTTATCGCCTGTTGAAATAATCGTGCGCATACCGGCCTGAGTTGCCTGCACAGCCAAAGTGCCGATGACATCGTCGGCTTCCACACCCGGGACCGACAACATCGGAAAACCCATACTTTGAATGAGTTGGTGCATCGGCTCAATTTGCGAGCGCATATCATCGGGCATGGATGGCCGGTTCGCTTTATACTCTTTGTACAGATCGTCCCGAAAAGTTTTGCCCTTCGCGTCGAAAACCACCACCATGGTGTCTGGCTGATAGTCAGCCACTAACCGCCGTAACATATTGATCACGCCGTAAATAGCGCCTGTTGGCTGGCCGGTGGCAGTGGTCAGTGGCGGCATGGCATGAAACGCGCGATATAAATATGATGAACCGTCGACTAAAATTACCGGTTTGGCCTGGGGCATGATGCGCTCTGTGAAAGTTTCAGTGCCTCTAGTTTACGACAACCGAGACGAAAACCGTTTTTAAGGAATTTTATGCGAGAACTTACCAGTAGAAACCAGATGAGTGCCGACGCCAGGGACAAGGCCCTAACCCGCGATTCGTGGAAAATTTTCCAGATTATGGCGGAGTTCGTGGATGGCTTTCAGCAACTGGCCGACATCAGCCCCTCGGTTAGCATATTTGGTTCTGCCCGTTTCAAACCAGACAATCCCTACTACCAGGCTGCTGAAGAAATCAGCCAACTACTTTCTGACTCCGGGTTTGCCGTGGTTAGTGGCGGCGGCCCAGGCATCATGGAAGCGGCCAATAAAGGTGCATTGCGAGGAAAGTCTGCCAGTGTGGGTCTGAATATCAAATTGCCACACGAGCAATCGGGCAACGGATTTCAAGACATCAGCATCAACTTTAAGTATTTCTTTGCTCGAAAAGTGATGTTCGTGAAATATGCCTCTGCCTATGTGGTTATGCCTGGCGGTTTCGGTACGCTCGACGAAATGGCGGAAGTGCTAACGCTTGTGCAAACCGGTAAATCGCAAAAAGTGCCTATTATATTATTCGGCACCAGTTTTTGGTCGGGGTTGATCGACTGGTTTAAAGACTCACTGATTGCTGATGGCACCATTAGCGAAAAAGACTTAGACCTCTTTCACCTAACCGACGACCCGCAATTCGTCGTGGATACCATCTTCGATTTTTATGAAGGCGTAGATCTTGACACCATCATTAACCAATCTCAATTGCAAATGGATTTGTAAAAACCTGACTTAACACCGTTCCTGAGGGGGCGGTGTTATTGAGCGGATTTAAGCAGCCGCTTTTAAAATGCCCGTTAATTCCTGGGCTACTAGCTCGTAGTCAGCAACAAACTTATCCAATAGCGAGCCTATCGCTTCAATATTGTTACTACCGGCATTCGACTCAATTTGCCGGCATATATCCGACAGACTATCTGCGCCTAAATAAGCACTGCTGGATTTCAGGGCGTGTACATGCGCCTTGATAACGTCAGTGTCGCCATTACTGAGCGCCTCTTGCATTTCGACGATAGTGTCGGGCGTCTTGTCTAAAAACAGATGTGCTACTTTATTCAGTAAGTCTGGCTTGCCTGGCCGTTGCAAGCTTCGAATGGTATCGATTGCTTTCATGTTAATAACAGGTTCTGACTCTTCTGCAGGCAGACTATCGTTTTGGCTTTGCACGGAACTTTGCTGAGCAGCGGCTACATTTCCCCCTGCATTTGTTTCATCGGCAGACGCTTTGGCTTCATCGCTGCGTTCTCCAACTTGACTGTTTGCATTCAATGCAGGGTGCTTACCCAACATAACACCTTCCTTTTCTGACAAGTCATTGGTTTCCACATCCTGTACCCAGGCGCTGAGCAAACCATGCAAATGCTTCTGACGAACCGGCTTACTCAGGTATTCAGACATCCCCAGTTCTAAACATTTCTCTCTATCACCTTCCATTGCATTCGCTGTAAGCGCAATAATAGGTGTCGTTTTATTGAGTGAATTTCCTTCGCGTATTTGATGCAAGGCTTCAAAACCATCCATGACTGGCATATTGCAATTCATAAATACCACATCGAATTTTTCAGCTTCCGCTTGGCGAACAGCTTCTAAACCATTGCCAACAACCACAACTCTACAACCCATGTGAGTTAACATCTCGCGAGCTGCATCCTGGTTTACTAGGTTATCTTCGGCAAGTAGTACATGAGCACTAATGGGCGCCAACGCTATTGAATCGTCTCGTTCAAACGCAATCTGCGCATTATTAGCGCCTGAAGATTTATTACTGCCAATGTCCAGATTTTGGGCAGCAGCACCTTGTTTCAACGTAAACGTGAAGCGGGTTCCCTCATTAACACGGCTTTTAACCGAGATAACACCTTCAAACATCGACACTAGCTCTTGCACCATAGATAGCCCCATACCCGTACCACCATGACGACGGGCGGATGCAGACTCAGCCTGAGAAAACACCTCATAGAGCGTCATTTGAACTTCCGGCAACATCCCTACTCCGGTGTCTTGTACATCACACTGGAAGTGGTGCTTACCATGCTCAGATTGAGGCAGCGCAGTTAACCGAACCACAACCTCACCTGTTTCGGTATGAATAATGGCGTTGGTTATCAGCTTGTTTAAAACTTGACGTAGATGAAATGCATCGCCGATAACAAACTGAGGAATTTCATCGTCGATATAACAAATAAGTTCTATATTTTTCGCATGAGCCGCGAACGTCTGAGACTCACAAATGCTATTCACGCAGTTGCGTAAGTCATATCGATTGTTTTCCAACAACAGATTGCCTGACTCAATTCGTGCCATGTTTAATATATCGTCGATAATGTTAGACAAACTATCAGCCGAACTCGATATAGATCGAACATAGCGACTTTCCGGTTCTAACAGCCCCGTGTTACCAAGCAACTCAGTCATGCCAATAATGCCATTTAGAGGAGTTCTTATCTCATGGCTGATATTCGACATCAATATTGTTTTCGATTCTTTAACGAAATTAAGTTGTTCTTTAGTTTCTTCCAACTCAGCATTTAAGCGCGCGATCTCTGCACTCGCAGCTTCAAACTTTGTATTAGACTTATTTGCTACAACATACCCTGAATTCACTTCGTATTTAGAGGCGGTCGTACTCGAATTATTTTGCTCATCACTGCTTGCAACTTGAGTATCCGGATCTGTTGCCTTTTTAACCGAGCTTACTGAACCATCAGATTGTTCAGCAGACTCATCCTTACTACTGGCAGCATAAATACTCTGTGTCATTGGCTCTTTATCTGAACGTAACCAGAACCACAACCCATTCAGCCCAACAACTCCCAGAATAATAAGCTGGTGGTAATCGGTCGCGACGATATCTTTCACACGTGAACTTAAGCCACCGTTCTCAAACCAAGCAAAAGCCCATGGAGCAATACCGGCCTTGTAACTGATGAACAAGGCGAAGCATGTCGCCATCAACACAATGCCAAGTGAAATTTTAAGCATCCATGATGCGGAGTTGCTATTACTGAACACGTGAATTCAAAACCTCAGAGTCGTTTAGTTAAGCAAAGGCAATACTCGCCTTATCCTCATTTAGTATCGACGGCTTTCAGAAGCTCTTAACTTTAAATAGCTAATAACCGCGCCCACTCGACTGTGAAGCAGCTCTCATTTTCTAATTTCTAGATTTTGCCGCTCACTCAAAATTCAAACAAAAACCCGGTATTAACTGTTTCATCGCTCACAAGAATTTCCATTTGCTGTTGTATGTCACAACTTAAACCGTAGGTGACCGATAAAGGCTACAGAAATTAGTTTTTGCGCCGTTTCCAACTCTGACATATCGCGAACGCAAATGGGTTAACAATGAAAATCCGTAAAACAAATCGAAAAACAGCCCTGATAGTTGGCTTAGCTGCTCTCATCTACAGCTCAACTACGCTCTCAGAAACACCGGTTAGGCTTAATTTTGGCGTTTATAGCTCAAACAAGCCATCTGCCATGGTGCGAATCTTTCAACCCACACTACGCGCGTTGGAAAAACGCATGACTGAAAAGTTAGGCAAGCCGGTAGATGTGCGGTTACAAATTGCCAAAGATTATGACCAAGGAATCTCTCACTTAACAACGGGCAAGGTTGATTTTTCACGCTTCGGCCCTTCTTCGTACATCGAGGCGCGCCGCGTAAATGAAGACTTGAGCATCCTCGCAATGGAAAGCATCAATTCTGAAAAAGTGTTTTACGGCATCATCGCAGTCCATAAAGACAGCAACATTAATAGCCCCGAGCAACTCAAAGGACGCTCTTTCGCATTCGGTGATGAAGGCTCCACAATCGGACGCTTTCTTTCGCAACTCTACCTAGAACAACAGGGCATTCGAGCTGCAAACTTAAGCGATTACGATTATCTGGGTCGACACGACAAAGTTGGAACAGCAGTTGGTGCTGGCGACTATGATGCGGGTGCATTGAACGAATCTACTTTCAAGAAGTTGGTCGAAGCTGGTGAACCAATTCGAGAGTTAGCCAGATTTCCTAACGTAACCAAGCCTTGGATTGCACGCTCAGGTCTTGATCCAGTTATCTATGCAGCATTAAAAGAATCTTTACTTGAAATAAAAGATGAAAAAGCGCTTAAGGGACTAAAAACGGACGGCTTTCTTGATGGTAGCGACGATGATTACAGTGTTATCAGAACTGCGATGGAAAAGAACTACGTGTTCTTCACTGATCCTGCAGAAAATACTGACGATGATATTGCCGCTAGTCAAAAGGCTGCAACTAATACAGACACATTTGCTGAAATTGAACAAACTGCCGCGCATGACTCAGGCTCTGAGTCTTCATTAAACAGCAAAGGCGTTTACGTTACCTATTCCAACGGTGCCGTGACAGCTAAGCCTTCAAACAGCATGACAGTGAACGTCACCATTGGTAAAGATGTCTTTGAATCAATGAAAAATTCTGTTGATGAGCATGGTTCCATGACGTTAAGCGTGACTCTGCCCGTGCCAGAGAGCATGAATTCTTTAGAAGTTAAGTCAGCAGAAGCAGGCGAAATGTAATTTCGCCTGCATCGTTTAACTATTAAATGTGAAAAATACTGTGCTCCTAAGATTTTTTAACGGCTGGTCTCTAAGAAGACAAATATTCCTGGTAACAGGCTGCACCATTATGGCGGTGGGCCTGGCATCAGCAGAGTTTGTGCGTAAGCTTGAAACACAGACTTTTGAAAGTAACTTCAAATACCAAACTGAAAAGCTGGTATCGATGGTATCAGCAACTTCGCTGGATGCGATCGTCAGTGAGGACAGACCAGTCCTTGAAACCACGATAGCTCAGTTAGTGGAAAACGATCCGGATGTACAGGCCGTTAAAATATTCAATGAGTATGGAGAAATACTCACTGAATGGACTAAAGAGGCAAATGCAAGCACAGACCCCCACTTGAAACTCATGAACTTCGAACACGATGTATTGCTGGAAGAGGAATCTTTCGGCAACATCGCGATCGCATGGGATGTAGCAAAACAGCACCGAGAAATCAGAGACCACGCCCGCGACATTTATTTATCAGCCTTAGGTATCGCAGGCCTCGCTGCTCTGATTGTTTTAGGACTGATCAACGCAATTGTTGTTACCCCAATTCGCGCTATCCACAACCACCTGCAAGAGCTGCAAACCAACAACAAGATAGACAAGCTCGATGTTGCAGGCTCCAGAGAGCTGGTGCATTTATCCAACACCATTAATGAGGTGGGTAATGTCCTGGAGCTCAGAAAACAAAAAGAGGCAGAACTGGAAAACGCCTCCAAGGCAAAATCAGAATTCCTGGCAAATATGAGCCATGAACTACGAACACCGATGAACGGCGTACTGGGCATGCTGTCTTTACTACAAGACACCAAGTTGAATCCAGAGCAAACCGAACAAATTAAAATTGCTACCAGTTCAGGCCGCAGTTTGCTAACACTGATCAACGATATTCTGGACTTCTCAAAGGTTGAGGCCGGTAAATTAGAGTATGAATCAATCGAGTTCTGCCTTGAAGAACTTGTAGAAGAATGCGCTGATGTACTCTCTGAACAGGCACACAGCAAAGGCATAGAGCTTATATGCCATGTTGATCAAAATGTTCCCTTAAATGTTTTAGGTGATCCAACAAGACTACGCCAGGTGCTCACTAACCTCACTGGAAATGCCGTTAAATTTACCTTTGACGGTGAAGTCAGAATCGAAGTAGAGCGCTACTCAACTGACACTACCGAGCTTAAATTTTCCGTTATCGATACAGGTATGGGCATCAGTAAACAGGCTCTGGAAACTATTTTCACCTCGTTTGCACAGGCAGATGGCTCCACAACCCGTAAGTTTGGCGGAACTGGTTTAGGTTTAGCGATTAGCCGACAGCTCATCGAAGGCATGGGCGGAACGATCGACGCTTCATCAGTAGAAAACGAGGGCAGTACCTTCTGGTTTGTTTTGGATCTTGAACCCACAAGTGCTCAGCTATCTGTTTCTGAACCTGCATCTAACAATGCAGACGAGCACAGAACACTGCTGGTTGAACCAAACGAAAGCACCAAATTACATTTATTCAAGCTCTTTAAACAAATGAACATCCAAGCAGACTGGGAACAAAACGCAAAGTCTGCGCTAAAACTGATAAGAGACGCATCGAACACTGACAATCCTTATCAAGTCATTATGTTCAACGCATTATTGCCTGACATGCCTGGCGAAATATTTTCACAGTGTATTGAAGCGGATCCAGCATTCGACAGCATTAAACTAGTACCGCTTACCTACGTTACACAACGTGTTACAGAACTCTACCCTCATCACAATCCTCGGATCTATGGGCATTTAACTAAGCCTGTACGCCGGTCTGCTTTGAGTCGAGTGCTAAATGCAGCTGTAGCCAATGAATTACTGCCAGTTAAATCAACAAGCATTGTTAAAGACGCAAAACAACAGCTTTACTCAAAACTGAACATCTTGGTTATCGAAGATAACGCAGTCAATCAAGAAGTTGCTTTGGGCATGCTAGATAAAATTGGTTTTAAAGCTGAAGTTGCCGATAACGGACAAGAAGGCTTGGACCGACTTGAAGAAAATGAATTCGATCTTGTGTTGATGGATTGTCAAATGCCTGTGTTAGACGGTTACGCCGCCACAAGAGCATTAAGACAACGAGAAACACCCGAAAACAGAATTCCGGTAATCGCCTTGACTGCGAACGCTATGACTGGAGATGCAGAGAAATGTATTTCAGCTGGCATGGATGACTACTTATCAAAGCCTTTCGAAGCTAACGTGCTTGAAGAAAAGTTAGCACTTTGGCTATCTGACAAGCTGGATAAGCTCGCTATCGAAGAACAAGACGACAATCTACGTAACGCGGCATAAAAAGATAAAAACAATGCAAGCGAAAAATAATCAACCTCCCAAAGTTGTTGGGCAAAGACATATATTAGCAATAGCAGCCTTATTGCTAATGGTGTCGGGGCCTGCTTTCGCAATTCCGTCACCTGATCTGGTAATCAACTTATCAGCAAGTGTGGCGCAATTATTGGGACTACTTAGCGTAGTGTTTGGCGGCTTCGCTCTCAAAGGAGGGAAGAAATCTAAAAAGAAAAATAACAAATCCAGCAAAACCACAAAACTTGCACTCGGTGTAGTTGGCGTTTTACTAGTTGTTTCATTTGCCAGTAACATTTTGCAATTTACCGCTAAAGTAGATGCTAACAATCAACGTCTGCAAGCAAATCTTGTTAAGAAGTCTGTTGAGAATGGTAGCGCAGTAGGCGATACAAGCCTAAAAACACTCTCGTTTAGCGATCAGAAAGTACACCCACAAGGTATTTCTACTGATACATTGGCCAAATGGCTGGAATCAGATAATCCTCTGCATATTATCGACGTACGCGAAGACGAAGAATTCGAAACCGGCGCCATCGAAGGTGCTGCGCATGTGCGTTACCCCGATTTATTGGCCAACTCCGAATTACTACAGAATACTGGCAATACGCTTCTACTATGCTATTCAGGTAACAGAAGTTCCGAGCTATGCGATGAATTTACCAAACAAGGTAAATCCTGTAACTTCATGGTTGGAGGCTATGAGAAATGGCTTTCTGAGTCTCGCCAGCTGGGCGCAGACAAAACCATAACATCAGACGAGCTGCGACAAATTGCAGACTTCAAAAACAAAACCGTATTGTTAGACACGCCTGAAGTTAAAGATTTGGTTCAAAACGAAAAAGCCGAGTTCATTGACGTGCGCTACCCTGGTGATTTCGTTAAAGGTCATCTACCCGGTGCTCACAACATCACGATGCGTGCACTAAATTCAAAGGCGCTTGATGAAAAAATAGATGCATTACCAAATACACCTTTAGTGGCAGCTTGCTACGATAAACGCAGTTGTTTCTATTCTCAAGTCATTGGCTTGCGCTTGGAGCGTGCAGGAAAAGATTATCGTGGTCGTTACACCGTACCGCATGAGTACACCCCTCCAGCAACAAAATCCGAGCGCGCTCATGTTGCGGCCTGGAAACAGCAAAACCAGAGCACAGCTGCGGATATACTGATTAAACCCTTAGCCGTTGTACTGAACAAGATCGTCGATATAACAGGTCACTATGTGCTTGGTCTTATTGCGCTGGTGCTATTGGTACGCTTCATACTATTACCGTTATCTCTAAAGGCAGAGCGCGATACAGCCGTACAAAAATCGCTTAAAGGTCGCATCGATGAATTAAAAGAAGAGCTGGCAGAACACCCCAGAGCACTAAGTGAAGCAACTTTTGCGCTTTACAAACGCTACAAAATCAGGCCTGTCATTAATATGCTTGCCTCCTTGTTTCAGCTCAGTTTTATGCTTTTGTTCTACTCTGCCGTAACCAGATCGGCACCTGAATGGTCGCATACGTTTTTATGGATCGAAAAAGCTGCTTTAGCCGACCCCTATTACATACTGCCATTGTTGGCCAGCGCCATGTTTGTTGGTGTCATTAGCATTCAAAGTCCGCCAAAAACAACGAAGAAAAAAGCCATCTTCGCTTTGTGTGGTGTCGCTTTGTTCGTATTGCTATTCACCATTAGCGCCGCTGCTAATCTATACCTTGCCATCAGCATGGCTTTCCTGGTTGCTCAAAGCATGTTGTTCAAGTGGGTTTCCAAGGTGCGGGGCTGGTCCAGTGCAGGGTTGGATAAAACCAATAGCATCGAAGATACCGGTTTAATCCCCTTATCAAAAGCACATTTCTTACCCACTTCCACGGGCAAGAAAGCCGCTAGATTGGGCGAGCTTATAGAGGCAGGCTATAACGTTCCCGATGGTTTTGTTTTTACAAGTGCAATTACTAACCGAGCACGTGAAGGACTGGCTACCGAGAATCTGCTAACCGAAAGCCATACTAAAACACTTAACAAACTGTGGCGAAAGCTAAAAACTGAAAAAGTGGCGGTAAGAAGTTCTGGCGCCAATGAAGATGGCGAAGACAGCAGCTTCGCTGGTGTTTACGAATCAATACTGAATGTTAGCAAAGATAAACTGGTCGACTCAGTCGTGGAAGTCTATGCATCCCTACAATCAGACAGGTCGGCAGCCTATACATCACACTCCGCAAACCTAAGCTCAGCTGATGGTGAGGTTGAAGAAGATCAAGGTGGCGTTGTTGTACAAAAAATGGTACCCGCCGAGTACGCTGGCGTCATGTTTACAGAACACCCCGGTAAAACTGGTGCCATAATGATCGAGATGGTTTCAGGTTTAGGCGAGGAGCTTGTTAGTGGTAACGTAACTCCGGATACTTTTGCGTTCGGCAAAATCACCGGAGAGTTTTTACCTGCAGACTCAAGTACTAAAAACGAACCACCTATAGATACTAAAGAGCTTTTTCGATTAGGTGCAGAGCTCGAAACGCTATTCGGTGCACCTCAGGACATCGAATGGGCCTATGCAAAAGGGAAATTCTACCTACTGCAAGCGCGTGACATTACACGATCAGTTTCTAAAGGCCATTCGTTGAATAATATCGCCGAAAGCGAACGCTTAAAGTTGGTGAATAGTGCTGTTCAAAGTCTAAAAGACGCTCCAAAGAAAAAAGGTAAAACAGCAGACAAAGAAAAAATCGTCTTTGTACAGAACGAGTTGTCCGAACTGCTACCTCGCCCTACCCCTTTGAGTGCAGATTTTATGGCAAAGCTTTGGGAAGCTGGCGGCAGCACAGACCTGGCCTGCCAGGATCTCAATATTCCGTACGACGTTAATTTCAGATCTGCTCCGTACATCACCACGGTGTTTGGCTGGATGTATGTCAATAAATTGGAAGAAGCCCGTCGCTTACAAAAAGGTCCTGGCGCGGTAGCCTCTTTCCAGCTTGCACGCAATGCTGAAAATACGGAAATAGAATTTAGAGAAAATTTCTTGCCTCAGTTCCAACAGGAAATGGTTGAACGAAATGCTATCGACTACAACAAGTTATCGGCTAACAAAGCAGTTGAATTGCTGGAACGCTGGGTAGAACGTTTCGTAGAACAAACGTACAGAGAAGCAGAAATCATCAATATTGCAGCTGATTACCATGTTAAATCGGCGATCACCAAGCTAACTTCTGCTGGGTTCGAACCGACTCAATATTTAAATAACAACGAAGAAACTGTAGTTACCCGCGCTATGTCGTTGCTGAACCAAAAAACCATCAGCATGGCACACATTAACGAGTTTCTTGAGATCTTTGGTCATCGCGCTCCTTTGGACTATGAGCTCGCAGCACCGCGCTTCAACGAAGACCCGGAACTCATCAAGCAATACATCAGTCGCTCAAACAAAGGTGTCGCTGCAGAGCATCATGAGAATGCACCTTTGCCAAAACAAAAGGTATTGGCGATCAGTGTTACGCGTGCTCAGAAGTTTCAAGTACTCAAAGAAGAAGCAAAACATTACTGCCTCATTGAGTTAGCGCAAATCAGAAAACTATTACTTGCTATTGATAAGCTCACAAAAATGGACGGTTTGATTTTCGAGCTATCCATTGATGAAGTATTGCAACTCAATTGCAATAAATCGATAGAGCAAATGCGCTTTTTGGCTAAATCACGAAAGAGCGCCGCCGAACAGTGGAAATCTATTCAACTGCCAACCCAACTTACCGTGGCAGACCTAGAGAACATTAACATGCTCACCGGTAGGAGAGCCGATGTGGTTGTCTCTGCCGAACTCTCCGGTAACCGTGTAGCCGGTGAAAATGAAGTAACAGGCGTAGTCCGAGTGATTACAGATGTTAGTGAAATTGAGTCCTTTAAAACAGGCGAAATACTCGTAGCCAGAATGACTGACCCAACCTGGTATCCGTTATTTTCACAAGCCAGCGGCATCATAACTGAAGTGGGTGGGTGGTTAAGTCATGCAGCGATCGTTGCCAGAGAATACGATTTACCTGCGATAGTGGGCGCCAACGGAATCTGTCAGCAATTGAAAACCGGTGATGTAGTCAAGCTGCAACTGGATGGCAACATTACCTTGGTTGAAGATAGACGCTCAGAGGATTCCTTACTTCGAGCTAAAGAATCAGCCGTACAAACCAGCGTCCAAGCGGAACAAGTCAACCAACAGGTTAACCAACAGGGACTTACAGAAGCGGAGTGTACTGTGTACCAGCTCACAGAGGAAAAAATCAAACGTTTTCGTCGTCGTACTGAACGTCGCGCGCTTAAAAACCGCATATCTGACAGACGAGCAACGGTACGAACCAATGCCTCAGGCGAAATCCAACAAGACCGTAGAGCGAGTAATCGCGCTGCCAACCTATCAGCACTATTAAAGGCCAGCTAACGCTGGCCTGCTTTAGTGCAGGTTAAATAACCTACCCACTGCACAATCAAACCAAAAACCCCTATTGTTAGATAAGGTGCTCAATAAAGACGGCTAGATCCGAGGCCGATAAACGCTCATACGCTGCTGCCTTATTCGTTTTTGCTTCATAGAGAACCTAAGGTATGCAGACTTAAGCTAACAAGGTTATGGGTACAAAGTCGATGCGCTTAAAACAAGAACCCGCCATGCCATTAAAAAAATCATTGCGTCGCGCTTGCATCGTGCTTTTATTTTTTCCGGTGCACGTATTTAGTGAGGTGGTTGCAACAGAATATACGTTCACTACCGCTTTAAAAGAAGTGCAATCGGGCAGTATCGATGGCAAGGACTACCTAAACATCAGAATTAACGGCAGTGCCGGACCCAGCCTGTGTCACGGTAACTTACTAAAATTCGACAACGCGAATTTATCGGACTCAACATCTAGAAACATCGGCAATATCGCGCTCGCAGCCATGCTAAACGATGAACCGGTGGTTATTACCGTACCTAGGAGCGCCAGCAAATGCGTAGACGGTATGCCCGTGGTAACCGATCTTTACCTACTGCCAAACAGAGTCTAAGCGGCATTTTTTAAACTCAGCCAATTGGCTGAAAAAGGTTACTTACCCCCCATTTTCCACCCCTAATTGTCAAAGATATGCCCTGCTTGGTCGAAGTATGGGATAATAATCCCAACTTTAGACAATACAGGCAATCGGCAAACAAGAAACCGGCGAATAAGCCATTCTGGTTTCCAACCAAACAATGCACTTAGCGCTACAAAAAGCCGTCACTAAAATGCTTGCCCCTCTGGTAAGGGTTTTACTGCGCCATGGGGTTTCACATGGCGATTTTTCTTCCTGGGCAAAACAGGCTTACGTTGAAGAGGCCAACCGAAACTTTGGCATCGGCAATAAAAAACCAACCGTTTCACGGCTTGCCATTGTTACCGGCATCAATCGAAAAGAAGTTAAGCGCATTCTGGAACTTCCCTCTGATGTTTCCCCCGGAATCAGTAAACACAACCGGGCCATTCGTGTAGTCACTGGCTGGCTGCAAGATCACGAATTTAACAGTGCTGAAGGAGAACCCCTGCCACTGAATTATGGCGATGTCAATTCAGCCTTCAGTCAACTGGTCCGCCGCTACGGCGGCGATGTACCCGCCAGAGCTGTTCTCGATGAACTGGTTCGAGTTGGGACTGTGAGCATCAATGAGAACTTGGTAACGCTTGCTCGAAAAGGGTATGTACCACACGAAAGCGAAGAAGCCATGCTAACGCTATTCTCGACAAGCGCACGTGACCTACTAACCACGCTTGATCACAATGTAAGCGGCGAAGGCTTATCCCGACTACAAATGAGCGTTGCCTACGACAACGTCAGCGAAGAGAATCTACGCACATTCCAAAAAATCAGCAATGAAAAAGCACTTGCACTTCTGCGCGAATTAGATAGCACGTTAGCTACTTTCGATAGAGGCAGTGAATCAGTTTCAGACAGCTCCGATCGCTTCCGCACTGGCTTAGGTATTTATTTTATCGAAGAGCCATTTGAGGGCAAACAAAACAATGAAAATTAATTCGATAAATTGCGCGTTACGGTACCTACTCTGTGTGATGGCACTACTCAGCATAAGTGCTTGTGATGGGGGATTATTTGGCACTGGCGACGGAACCCCGATAATTGACGCATCAACAGACAACCTGGGCGTAAGCACAGGGGAAAGCAGTACTTCTGGCACAAGCACCAGCGTCGACGGTTCTACTACCAGCGACGGCAACAGTAACGGCACCACAGGTGGTACGACTGGTACTACCACCGGCGATATGATGAGTGGCGGCAGCTCAACGGCACCCACGTTTGGCACTGACGTCGTTTTTGCAAACAACAGCGTTACGCTTTCCGACCAACAAAGGCTTGTCGATATTATTAATACCAGTTCAAGCACCATTAACATTAGCTACACAGAAGCTGCTTCAGATACTCCCAATATCGACAACCTTGCAAAACTGTTTGGGAGTACTGGTGTAGCAAGTGGTAAAGCATCAAATTACGTTGCAATAAATAGCCAACAAAGTGGCTACTATATTTTTAACAACAGCAACAACGATATCATCGGTTCTTTCGGTCCAGCAGACCTCGATCCAAACACGACCACAACCTTATGGGTTAGCGATACAAACCTTGACGTTACGCAGAGTTCGTCAGCAGTTGAAATAACAGCCTTGGTATCGAGCGTTCAAACTTCCGATCCAAGCCTTGCAAAGATACGCATCATTTACGCAGCGCCTGCCGATACAACCATTACCGAGGGAACTATGGGACTGTTGTCATCCGGTGACAACCCCGGCGGTATAGATATAACGTTCAATAGCAGCGAAAATGAACGGGTTTCTGCCTATCAGGAAGTGCCGGCTGGTGAATACGAATTGCATGTTGGTGACGTTAGATTCTCGGAGCAAGTGCTCGAGTTAGCTGAAGGTGGGGTTTACAGCATCGTGCTAATCAGCGTTAGTAACCGAATGCTATTAATAAAGTTAGACAGCAACCTAACAACGCAAGATTAAATAAAAACACCGGCTTAAAAAGTATAAGCTTGCTGGAATTTGTTTAGTCAGCTTTTATTGTTCGATGACTCGCGATAAATTTTGCCAACATGCCGAAACAAAAAACACTGCTTATCATCGCTCACGCACCTTCCGTCAATACCAAAAGGATGCTGGATGCCATACTTAAAGGGGCCAGCAACTCAGATATTGACAACGTATGCGTAAAATACAAACCACCACTGGAAACAAACGCAGACGAAATAAAAGCAGCACAAGCCGTTATTATTGGCACCACTGAAAATCTTGGTTACATGGCTGGTCTGATAAAAGATGTGTTTGACCGGTGCTATTACGACTGCCTAGATACTACACAGGGGCTTCCATTCACTTTCTACATTCGCGCAGGACACGATGGCACTGGAACACGCAGAGCTTTAGAAAGCATCACTACTGGCTTACGCTGGCGACTAACACAGGAACCCCTAATGTGCCGAGGCGAATTCGACGAAGCCTTTATTGCTCAGTGCGAAGAGCTCGGTTTGGCAATGGCTGCAAGCTTAGAGATTGGCATCATATAGATTAACGGTGTCAGCTTGAAGCCTTTCGCCAAAGATTACTCTTGAACTATTCGCGAATAGCGTCGGGAATTTCACAAACCGGAATCGCTTCCATTTTATGTTTATTGGCATTGTGAAACTTGCGGTAAGTTGCCAGGGTTTCTTTTTGTTTGTC
The DNA here is from genome assembly GCA_937923565.1 of uncultured Granulosicoccaceae bacterium. Lineage (GTDB taxonomy): Bacteria > Pseudomonadota > Gammaproteobacteria > Granulosicoccales > Granulosicoccaceae > Granulosicoccus. Next base: position 15,477 of record CALDTX010000212.1, read on the forward strand.
GTTCAATTCTGATTCATCACCGGAGTATTCCATAGCCCATTCAAGTTCAGCATAGGTTGCGCCCAACTGGCTTTCATCGGTACGGTTGTCTTCCCAAAGACCATCGGTAGGCGCTGCATCCTGAATGCCCTGAATAACACCTAACTCTTTCGAAAGGCCATAGACTTCGGTTTTCATAAGATCAGCAATGGGCGATAAATCAACACCACCATCGCCATATTTTGTGTAAAAACCAACGCCAAAGTCTTCCACTTTATTGCCCGTACCGGCGACCAGTTTTTTCTCGGATCCTGCATAAGCGTAAAGCAGCAGCATTCGAAGACGTGAACGCGTGTTAGCCATGGTTAGCGCGTCTTGCACTGAGCTGGGAAAATGTTTTTCCATCGACTGAAACACCGGGGTTAAATCAACTTCGTGTCGTTGTACATTATCGAAGTTTTCACACAACCAATCGATGTGTTGATGCGCTAAATCGAGCTGGCTTTTGGCTTGATAAATAGGCATGGACACAACAGACACCGACTGTCCGGTACGCGCGCACAATGTAGAGGTAACGGCCGAATCAATACCACCAGAAATACCAACAACGAAGCCGTTGAGTCCTGACTTCGTGCAGTAGTCATTCAACCAAGTAGAGATGTAGTCTGACAACTTTGGGTAGTTCATTGCTGTTCCTTTAAGTATTCTGTTCACCCACAAATGGGAAAAGTGCTGCTGGCGATAGATCGTTTAAGCTAAACAGCTTGCAAGTTGGCGTAAGCAACCACTAGCCACTTACTACCAGCATCTTCAAAATTAACTTGTACACGAGCTTGCTGGCCACGGCCTTCATGATCGAGCACAATCCCGTTTCCAAACTTACCATGCCGCACCATTTGGCCAATCTGAATGCCACTGTCACTTTCTTCGGCATGGAATCTTGGCGACGTATTCGCCTGATAAACCGGCATACTGACATTCATACGAGGACGAATTTCTTCAAGCAGTTCCGAAGGTAGCTCACCAACAAACTTTGACGGCGGATTATATTGATCGCGACCATAGAGCCTGCGTTGTTCAGCCATAGTAAGGTAGAGCTTTTTCTCTGCACGCGTAATGCCTACATAACAAAGCCGCCGCTCTTCCTCCAGCTTGGCAGGGTCTTCAGCGGAGCGTTGATGCGGGAACAAACCCTGCTCCATGCCTGCCATAAAAACCACTTGAAACTCTAGGCCTTTTGCAGAATGTAGCGTCATTAACTGCACGGCATCTTCGTCTTTGTCGGCCTGCCCTTCGCCTGCTTCAAGCGCTGCATGAGCCAAAAACTCATCAAACACATTCAGACCGCTTTCGGTGACGTGATTGACTTCAAATGTTCTGGCCGCATTGCCTAGTTCTTCTACGTTTTCTACGCGGCTTTGGCCTCTTTCGCTTTGGTCTTTTTTGAAATGCTCCAACAGCCCGGATACATCGGCAACTAAAGACACTTGATCGGGCAAAGAGCGTTCATCAAGCCCATCGGCCATGCTGGTAATCAGCGAAATGAATTTAGTCACAGCCGTTGCGGCACGGGGTGTTAAGCCTTTATTAGCGGCTAAGTTCTCAGCAGCTTCCCACATGGAACAATTTTTTTCGCGTGCGAAAGTTCTTATTTGACCAACCGTTTTATCACCGATACCTCGTGCTGGTTGATTAATTACACGCTCGAACGAAACATCGTCATAGTGATGAGACACTAAACGCATATAAGCAAGCGTGTCTTTTATTTCTGCACGCTCAAAGTAGCGAAGGCCACCATAAACTCGGTATTTCACACCCGCTGCAACCAGGTATTCTTCTATAACGCGCGATTGCGCATTCGAACGGTATAACACGCAGCAATCTTTGCGTCTGCCGCCCTTATCGCTGATGTAATCCAGGATAGTTTCAACAATGAATCGAGCTTCATCAGTTTCATTGTAGGCGTTATACAAGGTTATTAGCGCACCATCGCCATCGTTGGTCCACAGATTTTTACCCAAACGACCACCGTTGCAATCGATTAACGCATTAGCTGCAGCCAGTATATTGCCGCTGGACCGATAATTTTGCTCTAACCGAACAGTTTGAGCTGTTGGGTAGTGCTTATTAAAGTTAAGAATATTTTCAACCCGAGCACCGCGCCACGCATAAATGGATTGATCATCGTCGCCGACAGCAAACACATGCCCACTGGTGCCGGCCAATAAACGAATCCATGCGTATTGAATGGCGTTGGTGTCCTGAAATTCATCGATCAGCAAATGCTGGTAACGCTTTTGATACACATTAAGTAATGCACTGTTATCGCGCAGTGTTTCCAAGGCGCGCAATAAGAGTTCGGCAAAGTCGACTGCGCCTGCACGTTGGCAAGCAGCTTCATAGGCGGTGTATATTCGAATGTAATGCTGTGTAGTGGCGTCTTGTTTGTCATCGATGTGTTGCGGTCGGCGGCCTTCATCTTTATGACCATTGATAAACCACTGCACCTGTTTTGGTGGAAACTGCGCTTCGTCGAGTTCTAGTCCGCGTAGCGTTCGCTTAATAAGACGTGCTTGGTCGTCAGAATCGAGAATCTGGAATCCTTGGGGTAAATTAGCTTCACTGTAGTGTTGTCGTAGAAACCGGTGCGCAATACCGTGGAACGTACCTAGCCACATGGCACCTACCGACATTCCCAGTAGATCTTCAACACGATGACGCATTTCGCGCGCCGCCTTATTGGTAAAAGTGACAGCCATAACCCCATACGGCGACACAGACTCCACCCGGTTAAGCCACGCGAT
>CALDTX010000213.1 GCA_937923565.1 uncultured Granulosicoccaceae bacterium
ACTGAATACCATTTGCCATCAGCACATTGTAGATGTTCAGGGCGGCACCCCAGCCACACTAAACTACAAAGGCTTCCCTAAGTCTATTTGCACCTCCATTAACCAGCAAATTTGCCATGGCATCCCTAGCGATAAAGTGCTCAAAAAAGGCGATATCGTCAACATCGATGTTACCGTTATAAAGGATGGCTACTTCGGCGATACCAGCCGCATGTACTATGTAGGCGAGGTGGCGCCGCACGCTCAACGCCTGTGCGATGCAGCCTATGTGTGTATGGTCAGAGGCATTGAGGTTGTGCGGCCAGGGGCTACGCTGGGCGATATCGGGCAGGCTATTCAGGATTACGCGGAAGCGCACCGGTACTCGGTAGTACAAGAGTACTGTGGGCATGGCATCGGATCGAAATTTCACGAAGACCCTCAAGTGCTGCACTACGGCAAAGCCGGTCAAGGGCTTGAATTGCGAGAAGGCATGACGTTCACCATTGAACCCATGATCAATCAGGGCAAACGTCACTCACGGGTGCTGGCAGACGGCTGGACAGTGGTTACAAAAGATCGCAGCCTGTCGGCACAATGGGAACACACGGTTTTAGTTACCAGCGATGGCTATGAGCTGCTGACATTAGGCGACGGTAAGACTCTCTAGGACACAGGATTGAACGAACACCAACAAGTAAACACCGATGAATCAACTATGCAGTCTAATTTCGACAAAGTCTGGTTTATCGACGCACTGAATCAGGAACCGAACAATGCTATCCATTGTAAAAAGGTTCTGAGTCTGGCCCACGAGCGCCTGCATAAACTGTTCGAGCAAGGCTTACCCATTGCACAGTTACTTGAATTAAACACATCACTAATGGATACCGTGCTCGTGCATCTGTGGGAACAACAAGGCGATGTGTTCGACAGCATGGCACTTATTGCAGTTGGCGGTTATGGGCGTGCCGAGCTGCACCCCTCTTCCGACGTTGATATCAGTATATTGCTGTCCGAACCAGCCTCCGAGGTACAAACTCAGTCACTTAGCCAATGGGTTACCTCTTTGTGGGACCTTGGGCTGGATATTGGACACAGTGTACGGACCGTCAAAGACTGCAGCACAGAAGCCGCACGCGACATCACCGTTATTACAAACCTAATGGAAGCCCGTTTGCTCACCGGCAAACACAGCTTGCTCGTCGAAATGCAGCAGTCGATCTCCACCGAAAAAATGTGGCCAAGCGAAGCTTTTTTCGACGCCAAAATGCTGGAGCAAAAAAACCGCCACAGTAAGTTTCATACCAACGCTTACCGGCTCGAACCCAATGTAAAGGAAAGCCTCGGTGGTTTAAGAGACATCCAAACCATCTCATGGGTTTGCCAACGACAATTTGGCACACGTGACCTCAACGATCTGGTCAGTAACGATTTACTTACCCAACCAGAATACGAAATTTTAGAAAACGGGCTGCACCTACTCTGGCGAATCCGTTACTTGCTGCATTATCTAAGTAAGCGCCGGGAAGATCGCCTGCTGTTCGACTTCCAAAAAGATATCTCGCACGCCTTCGGATTTACAGACAACCAGAATAACCAAGGGATCGAACAACTCATGCAGCTGTTCTATCGCAGCGTTATGGAACTGCAGCGACTTAACGAAATTGTGCTACAAGGTATCGGTGGCATTATTTCGGGTGTAACTGCGCAAACAGATCCAGAGCCCATCAACGAACGCTTTCAAGTTCGCAACGGTTTTTTAGAAGTCACTCACGATCAAGTGTTCGAGCAATCACCCAATGCGCTACTGGAAGTTTTTTTGCTGTACGGAAACACGTCAACTGCCGACAGAATTCGCAGCAATACGGTTCGTTTAATTCGATCAAACCTTCATAAAATTAATGACGAGTTTCGGGCCGACCCTAAAGCACGCGCCTTGTTTTTAAGTATTTTCAGCGCACCAAACAAGCTGACACGCAAAGTACGCTTAATGAACCAATATGGCGTCATGGCAGCTTATATACCGGCGTTTGATGCCATTGTTGGCAGAATGCAATACGATTTATTTCATATTTATACCGTGGACGAACATACCGTACACGTCATTCGAAACTTACGACGTTTTGCACTGCCCGAATACACCAGTGAGCTACCATTGGGTAGTTTCGTGGCGCAACAGTTAGAACGCCCCGAACTACTTTACATTGCCGGTTTGTTCCACGATATTGCCAAAGGCCGCGGCGGTGATCACAGTATTTTAGGCGCAGAAGATGCGCACGAATTTTGTGAATTACATGAATTAACAGACTCAGAAACCGAACTGGTGACCTGGCTAGTGCGACACCATTTACTGATGTCGATGACGGCTCAACGCAAAGACATCTCAGACCCAACGGTTCAATTAGAGTTTGCACAGCAAGTGCAGAACTTGCGTAACCTGAATCATTTGTATTTATTAACCGTTGCCGATATTCGCGCTACGAACCCGGAGCTTTGGAATTCTTTTAAAGAGAGCCTATTGCAATCTTTGTATCAGTCTACTGCGCAATTGTTGCAACGCGGCCTTGATAACCCGGTAGACAGTGCCGACATGATCTGGCAACGTCAAATGCATTCCAACAGGCTTTTAAAACACAGCAATGCGAACCTCGACAGAGCAGAGATTGACACCCTTTGGGAACGCCTTGGTGAAGACTACTTTCGCCTATACCCTGCAGAAGAGATTGCCCGGCACACAGAAACCATACTCACCCACACCAACAGGTCTAAACCGTTGGTGTCATTACGTCAGTCTAAATCGCGAGGCTCCACAGAAATATTAATTTATGTTCCAGACCATATCGCTATTTTTGCCGCTATCACAACTGTTCTGGATCAGTTACAACTCGACGTACAATCGGCAACCATTAATACAACACTGGAAAACTTTGCTCTGGATACTTTTTACGTTCTGGAATCCAATGGCGAGCGCATTGTTGAGTCATCACGCCAACAACAAATAAAAGAAGCGCTACAAACCGAGCTCAGCGTACCGCAAGACATACCCACATTAGTTAAACCACGTCGCTCCAGAAGGCTGCGTTACTTTACAATACCCACAACCGTCGATTTCGAAGACGGCGCTCAGGCAGACATTACTGAAGTGCATATCGTGGCTGCTGATCGTCCTGGCATATTGTCCAGTATCGCACGCGCATTTCTGCGCTCAAACGTTGCGGTACAAGCAGCGCGAATTGCCACATTGGGTGAACGCGTTGAGGATGTGTTTTTTGTGCAGAATACTCAAGGCCAGGCCTTGGGCGAAGCCGAGCGCAAGTTACTTGCCGAAAAGCTAGTTGAAACTATATGACACAGCAAGCCACTCACAGCAACACCATCGAGTTATTAAGAGCGCTGGTACAAAAACCATCAGTCACACCAGACGATCAAGGCTGTCAAGCATTAATCGCAGAACGATTACAAGCCAGCGGATTTAGCATTGAGCTGATGCCATTTGGCGATGTCAGTAATTTGTGGGCGCGTATTGGCACTCAAGCACCTTTGTTAGTCTTTGCCGGACACACTGATGTGGTACCTGTAGGTGAGCTGAAGCAATGGTCCAGCCCACCGTTTGCCGCCGATATTATTGATAATGAATTGATCGGTCGTGGTGCTGCAGACATGAAAGGATCGGTTGCTGCCATGGTAACTGCAGCAGAGCGTTTTTTTCAGCAAAACGAATTTCAGGGTTCGTTCGCATTTTTATTAACCAGTGATGAAGAAGGCCCGGCGGTCAATGGCACGGTAAAAGTGATTGAGACGCTGGCCAAGCGCTCCGAAATCATTGATTACTGCGTGGTTGGCGAACCCACCAGCAAAGATGTTTTAGGCGATACCATTAAAAACGGACGCCGTGGCTCATTAGGTGCCAAGCTATCCATAAGAGGCGTACAAGGGCACGTCGCCTACCCGCACTTGGCCGACAATCCTGTGCATAAATCTTTAGCCATGCTGCAAACCCTAACCAACACTGTTTGGGACAACGGTAACGAACACTTTCCACCAACGACCCTGCAAATTTCAAACATCCACGCAGGCTCAGGTGCAGGCAATGTTATTCCTGGAGAACTACGCATCGATTTCAACTTACGCTATAGCCCTGAAAGCTCTATTGAGTCAATTAAAACTCGTGTTATAAAAGCACTGGAACAACACGAGCTAGACTACGAGATACAATGGTTGGATAGTGCTGCACCATTTCTTACACCAATAGGCTCATTAACCGACGCCATTAAAGAAGTGGTCGCAAATGTGACCGGCATTGAGGCTAAAATGGACACAGGTGGAGGCACCTCTGATGGTCGATTTATTGCCAAATCGTGCAATCAAGTGATTGAATTCGGACCTTTGAATGCAACGATTCACCAAACAGATGAACGTATCAATTGCGAAGATATCGATAAGCTTTCGATAATATATGAACAATTGCTGCAACGCCTAATCGGCAAACAACAATAATTTTTAGACCCAACTACCGCAGAGGAATCACATGGGCATGTTAGAAGGTAAACGTATTCTTATCATTGGCGTTGCCAGCAAACGATCAATAGCCTGGGGAATTGCTCAAGCCATGCAGCGCGAGGGGGCAACCCTTGCGTTTACTTACCAGAACGACCGCCTCAAAGATCGTGTTATCGAGATGGCTGCGGATTGTGGCTCCTCCATAGTATTGCCTTGCGATGTTGCTGACGATACGCAAATTGACGACGTAATGAACGCCTTGCATAAAGAGTGGGATAAATTCGATGGCTTTGTACACGCAGTAGCATTCGCTCCTAGAGAAGCCTTAGACGGCGACTACCTGGATTCAGTTAGCAGAGATTCATTTAAAGTAGCGCACGACATCAGCTCTTACAGCTTTGCCGCGTTAGCAAAAGCTGCTCGCCCCTACCTCAACGAAGGGGCATCCCTATTAACACTTTCTTATTTAGGCGCAGTTCGGGCACTGCCTAATTACAACGTGATGGGGCTGGCAAAAGCCTCCTTAGAAGCAAACACCCGCTTTATGGCGAATGCAATGGGCAAAGACGGTGTTCGTGTAAATGCAATCTCTGCCGGCCCAATTAAAACACTGGCGGCTGCGGGTATTGGGGATTTCAAAACACTATTACGACATGTATCCACGGTTGCGCCACTACGAGAAAACACCACCATAGAACAAGTTGGGAATACAGCGGCGTTCTTAGCCTCGCAGTTGTCTTCAGGTATTACAGGTCAGATTATTTATGTGGATAGCGGCTACAGCGTCGTGGCCATGCATAATCCTGATGCCTAAAACGACAGAATGCATCATCAGTCGTAAATGAAATGCAACGATGAAGTTTGTACCAGCAAACTTCATCGTGCACTTTAATCAGAAACCAATACTCGCCGAAAAATAGCTAATATCTGTAACAAAGTAACAACAAAAAAACGCTAAGGCTTCAGCGCATCATCCAGTTCAGCTAATGGAAATTGCCTTAAGAAAACCAATAATTCCTGGCTATCAAAATCATTGGATTCAACATTCATTAAACCACCACTTTTTAGTTCTACCCGTAAATTGCCACCACTGCCATTCTCATTGACCCAAACAGTACGTTTCTGTACTCGCACTTTTTTACCACCCTCAACACTACCAAACACGGCTCCTAACTGAGCCAACGCACCTAAGCCACCCAGAGCACCTCCGCCAGTAATGTTTACAGTTAACGAACGCGAGTCTTTTGTGTAACTACGCTCTATAACCGACATGCCCATAGCGTTTTCCTGACTCAGCTCACCACCAACAAAGCCGTCAAGTTCCTCTGGCAACAAAGATAAGGTAATTTCAGCCTTCATTTGTTTTAGACCTTCAACACACCAATTCGCCTCATCGAGTGCACCAACGATGTCATCTTCTTCGCGAACTAATCTGACAGCCTCCAGACACGCGTTTATAGCATCATCCAAATTGTTCTCTTGCGCATAAACAGGTGTGGAGCTTAAAAGCACAGCTAGCACACCCAACAAAGCATTTCGCCAATGGACACTCTTTTTGCAAGTGTGCTGATTAGAAGCGGCCTCGGCCATCCTGCCATTACCGTTTCTGCTTAATCGTCTTGTAAATATCGAACTTCTGTTCGTGATGATCTCTATATTCATATCGAGTCTCGAGAGGAAAAAGTTAATTGCAAATGCGGCACTAATTAAAAACAGTATGGCGTAATGCTTTTTAGCCCGCAACTTTTTACAACGAAAATAGCACCGGATTTGTACTCAGTAATTGTGTATATTAAATGATAACTGACGCAACCAGAACAGCCCTAACCCTTAATGCAAGTTAAACAACCTTCGGGCATAGTGCCGCTCGACTACATCCTACCCGACGAACCGTTACTGATGATGGGCGCAGGCCCTGTGCCCATCCCTAAACCCGTATCGAACGCCAATGCCATCGTCATTAATCACCTTGGCGAAACCATGACTCAAGTGATTGATCAAATCAAAGCAATGTCAGCTTATGTTTTTCAAAGTGAAACTGCTCGCATTATGGGCGTTGCCGGCCCGGGATCTGCCGCAATGGAAATGGCCATCGTTAATCTAGTTAGTCCTGGCGATCATGTACTTTGTGTTTGTAACGGTTTTTTCAGCAACCGTCTGGCCGAGCTATCTGATCGCGCCGATGCCAATGTTCTACGCCTAAACATAAACGAAGGTGAAGCAGCCTCTTTAGATGCTGTGCAGGCGGCCATTATTAAACACAAACCCAAGCTGCTGACCATCGTTCAAGGAGAAACATCAAACACTGTTTTTAATCATACGTTAGCCCAAATAAGTGAACTCGCACATCAACACAACTGCTTGGTTGTTGTTGACGCAGTTTGTACACTGAGCACCATGCCGCTGGAAATGGCTGCATGGGACATCGACGCAATTATCACTGGCGGCCAAAAAGGACTTTCATCCATCCCTGGTGTGTCGTTAATAGCGTTCTCAGAGCGGGCGTGGGATCATATACTTTCACGCAAAGACAAACTCAAACACTGGTGTTTAGACGCCAAACTTGCCGATCAATTCTGGCACGGCAAGTCTTATCATTACACCGCTCCGGTATCGGGTGTTCTTGCCATACATGAAGCATTAAGACTCGTTTGCGAAGAAACTTTGCCTGCGCGTTTTCACCGTCACTTACGATCGTCAACTGCACTGCAAGCCGGGATAGAGGGCATGGGTTTAAGCCTCTACGTGGAAAAAAAGCACCGATTAAATTCGGTGGTAGGTATCAACGTGCCGCCCAACGTCGATGCTAAACAATTGCTGCAAACGATGTCGGTTGATTATCGCGTAGAGATTTCCGGCTCGTTCGGCCCCGACATTGTTCGCATTGGCCAAATGGGCGAACAAAGCCGAGCGCACAATTTATTTCGAACCATCCATGCGCTGGGCGCAAGTTTGAACTCATTGGGCGTTAGTATGGACGTACCCGCTGGCATGTCCGCATTAGAAAGCACACTACAATGGTTTGATCAATCTAAAACGGCTGAACAATCACTAACACCGCAATAATCGCAAATAGCACAAAGGGTATTTCATTAATCACTTTCAACCGAGTCATGCTGAAATTGGAATTGCCCTCGTCAATGGTCCTACCGATGCGCAGTAACATTCCATGCATCGCCGAAATCGCAATAACCAACACCATCTTCACCATAAACCATTTTCCACTGGCTACCGCCGGGTTTAATGCAACAAGCGCTAAACCTAAGATCCATACAGCGGCTATCGAAGGCTCAAGTATAATTTTACGAAGTTTTTTCGATGCTTTTTGCATGGTATCGAATAGCGCCTCACCCGGCTGACTACGTAATTGATGCAACTTATAGCGTGGGTAAATCAATAACCCGGCAATCCACGAAACAACGAAAATTAAATGTAATGCCTTAACCCATAGGTACATAGCCCTGGTGCTCCTTATGCAGCGCTGTAGAAAAGTTTAAACGCAAACTGTCTAAATTACGCTTTAATATGAGCATTAATTCTTGCCAGCAAATCTGCATCGATCTGCACGCCCTCTTTCTCTATTCTTTCTCGATTCGCTTTACGACGACTACCGGGAATCCTTGCGCCACTTTGTGTAGCTATTGCATCGATTAGCGCGCTAACATTTTGATCGAACCCAGACCCACCAAAAGCGACAGGATCAATCGCAATAAAACACTGACCGGTGTTCGGCGGCCCACCCTTGGTTCCCGAAAACGGACTGGCATCCTTTCCTAACACGGCACCGGACAAACAAGCAGCCAGCAATTCAACCATTAAACCGATGCCAAAACCTTTATAGCCACCAGCTGGTGCCATAGAGCCTTTTAGTGCTTCTTCGGCGTTAGTAGTTGGTTGACCGTTTGCATCGAATGCCCAACCACTCTCGATGGCTTCGCCTGTTCTGGCACGCAACATAATTTCTGACTTTGCGATGGCGCTTGCGGATTGATCGATAACGATGCAGGCCTCGTTAGCGTTACCAGGTACGCCAACTGCAAAAGGGTTCGTTCCAACAACCGGAGTTGTGCCACCGGTAGGCGCTATTGAAGCTGGCGCATTTGTAAAACATAAACCCAAAAACCCCGCTTCAGCAAATCGCTCAGCATGATGCCCTAAAACACCACAATTATAAGAATTGTAGATTGTCATTGCGGCGATACCTGTATCGCGCGCTGCTTGTAAGAGTTGCGGCCAAGCTGCATCAATTGCCGAATGCGCGAAACCGCTGTTAGCGTTAACGTGAAGCGCGCTGGCGCGGGTGTGCTGAACTTCCGGAATAGCGTTTCCATCCACTTTGCCGCACACAACGTGCTCAGCATAAATTGGCACGTACATAAGGCCATGGCTTCGGATACCATCGCGTTCAGCTAATTGGGTTGATCGGGCAACAGCCGCAGCACTTTCTTTGCTGGTGCCAGCTCCTATTAACGCGTTTTGGGAAAGCTCAAATACCTGTTGAAGGGAATAATTTTCTGAAAACATTACTGCCAACCTGTTAGTCTGAAATGAAATCAGATTAACAGGTTGGCACTTTTTTGTGGCATTGCAAGCGCACTAAATACGCCGCATTTGTACTGCCAAAGGGCTGTTATTTTTTCAGTAAATCTCTGATTTCAGTGAGCAGCACTACATCTTCAGAAGGCTCAGCTGGCGCTTCTTCCGCAGCTCGCTTCATTTTGTTAATACCTTTAAGAATCATGAAAATAACAAAAGCGATAATCAGAAAATCGATCATAGCCTGGATAAATGCGCCATAGCCGACAGAAGCGTCGCCAATAGTCATTGCCAGGCTAGAAAAATCCACGCCGCCCATGAGAACACCAATTAATGGCATTAAAATGTTCTCTACCAATGCGCCTACAACTTTTCCTATGGCCGCACCAATGATGATACCGGCAGCCATATCCATCAAACTGCCCTTCATTGCGAATTCTTTAAACTCAGAGATCATGCCCATAATACATCTACCTAAATTAGTGCCCTCACCGACGCGGTGCGGACTTCTAACGGTATATAGACGTCAAAACATGATATTTCAGCCATGTTTAATAAAAATTAACAAATAAATTGAAAAACTGCTTTTCCTATCAGTTTTGCTCCGCAATAGTGATGTCTGTTTGCTCTCGTAAACTCGCGATTAACGCGGATAGTTCTACTTGCCCCAATTGTGGATTCGCCAACGCGACGGGTTTGCTACTGTCTGAGGCTGACTCTTCGGCACTTGTTCCTTCAGGCACGGCAACGCTAGTTAGGCGATATACGACTCTGTCGCCGTCAGGCAATACCGCTTTCGCAGCTCTTACTTCACTTTCAACCGGTTTAGCGAGTGCATAAATATCTCGAATTAAACTTGTATCAAGCGTTGCGGACTGACGAGTGAGCTCAACCTCCGTGAAGGCGTCAGCAAAATCACTTTGCTCTGCAATTTCTACAACGTTGCCACCTGCAACAAGGCTATCGAGACCTGTTTGATTTAGTTCGTCTAACTGCTCTTCAGCCCGTTCTCTTTTAATAGTCTCGGCCACTGTTTCACGAACGTCTTCCAGAGTTTTGGGTCGGGGCCCTTCATGCTCCAGAATACGCGCGGTTACAACGTGGCTATCGCTAATCTCAATAAGCTCAGTGTTAAAGCCCTCGTTAAGTACTTCATCACTGAAAATAGCTTGCAACAAACCAGGATTAGATAGCACAGCATCTTCGGTTAAGTCAGTGTCAACCCAATCGGAAGTTTGCACATTAATACCCGTTATATCCGCAGCAACCTCTAA
>CALDTX010000214.1 GCA_937923565.1 uncultured Granulosicoccaceae bacterium
TCTGGAGGAATTTCAAGGACAAGAATTTCAGGATACCTTATATGTGTTTTTGAATGATGTTAACTTTTTTTATGGAAATAATAAGGGAAGCTTTAAAATCAAAATTAGCTGCGTTTCCGATTGTGAGCAATAAATTCAGAAGTACTAGTTACTGCAGAGGCTAGAGTACTAAACGAGACGCTATAAGAACGCTTTTAGGGGTGCGCTTTAGCGGTGCTAACAGCGCTTTTGCAGAAGAGTAACTGACTTAATGTAATTTACGCTAAGCCAGTTACTTAGTTAATCGTTACCCGCCAAGTTAGCGAACAGATTTCTTTAATTCATCAACAATCGTTTTTATTACCGTATTTTTCTTACCTAAACGTTTCGCTTTACAAACGTTCCGGGTATCCTTCCGGCCATAATTCGAACGGTGGTAAATGATTAGGTGATGAGCCAGGCACATCATCGGCGTAAGGCACTTTTGTTGTGTCATCCTCGAACACAGGCGCATCGTTAAAGACATCCTGCTTCTGGTACGCTCTGATGTAGTCGATTTTATACTCGGTCGGGAACTTTGTAGAGCTGTCGGGTGAACCCGGCCACCAACCACCTATGGCTGTGTTGGCAATGATGTACATATCCTGCTGGGATACTTTTGGATCACTGATTCGGTGTCGCTCAATACCGTCGACGTAAAATATAAGCGTGCCCGGTGACCATTCAACGGCAAATGTGTGGAAGTCTGCGGTGAAGTCAATACCCACAGTAGGTTCTGATTTTGTTGAGCGTAGTTCGCCATCGGCATCGTAATAATGATAGGTATGGTAAGCCACGTCTTGATCGTCACCAATGTGTTCCATGATATCGATCTCTGGTTTATCGTCTACATAGTAGGCATTGAGTAACCAGAACGCTGGCCATAGGCCTTGTCCATAGGGCATCTGAACTCTGGCTTCTACAAAGCCATAAGTAAATTTGAAGGCATCATAGCTGGTGATTACACCTGATAAGTACGGTTGGTCCTTAGCCGTTTGCAGTAATTCAGATGGTGTTCTAATTGCGCTAATAATTAGGTTATCACCGTCAAAACTAAACGGGTTGTAGCCGAAGTCTGGGTTGTTCATCGTGTCAACATAGTATTGTTCTTCACTGTTGATCACTAAGTCTGGGCCCCATAAATACTGCGTGTTCCATTTTGCAGGATCTAAACTGTCACCATTGAACTCATCGCTGAACACCAGCTCGTAGCCATCGAGTATGCCTTCTTTTGGTTTGGGCGAATCTGGATTGATGCGACCGGTACCGGTGACGTCAACTGTCAAACCCTTTGCGATATAGTTGAAGTTATCGGCGAAGTCGAATGCTTGAATTTCATAGTAATAACTTTCGTCAAACGTGTTTTCATCTGTCCAACTTTCTGCGAATACCGTTTCGATGTATTGTGCTTGTCGATACACATTGTAGCCTCGAGCGGTTGGATCTCTTTGCCATGAAATTGTCACTGTACCGTCATCATTTAGTACACCGTTAAACCCCTCCGTTGTGTGCGAGCTGAATTGTGTTTGCGCAACGGCCTCCCCAACATCAGGTTCATTCTGAGATTCTTCACCAGTGGTGTCTGTGTTATTACTTTGGTTTTCTGAACTGCTTTGAGCGCTCGCCACGGTTTGGCTTTGCGTATCGGTACTATTGGTTTGACTGGAATCAGTAGTTTCGCTGTTAGTGCTTTGCCCAGTTGCGCTGGTGTCTACTGTGATGGGCGAACCGCCAGTGCCATTGTTGGCCTCTGTGTCTGTGCTGGATTCTTGCTCGGGAAGGGCGGCGCCTTGCGCTGGAGTATCTGTTTGTTCGTTAGCGGTATCGGTACCTGCCTGAGCACCGTCTGTGATTGACTCGTTCTGAGTGGCCTGCAGTAGTGATTCGGCCGTGATTATGCCCGCCGCTACCGCTTGCGCCTGGCTCAGTGTTAACGTGTCGTCTTGTGCCAATTGCGCCGCGCTGAGCGCTGCGTTCGCGCTGCTGGCAACTCTTTCTGATTCTTCAGATGCACCTTGCCCGCCACCACAGGCCGTTAAGAACACCAGTAGTGATACCTGGCAGCCGAGTACCAAGTGTTTGGGTTCATTGATTGGCCATTGCCATTGCTTATTCATATTTCCTAACCGTTCTTCTATGAATGGAATTTTGTGAGCTGATTCACATTCAGCTGGTTTGTGGGGTCGGTAAATGCATCTTTTTTAACGACCACGAACAGTTATCGGAAAGTCTTCGAAACGCTAAAGATGTAACGGCGGAACTACTAGGCATTCGAGTGCTTAGGGTTGGCACAAATCCTGTAGCAACAGTGGTGATAAACGTGAAGGGAATGGCTACGCCAATGCGAAAACAACTAGTGAAAACCGGTCTACTCAGCGTCCTGCTAGGTGGCTCTATGCAGCCAGTGGCGTGGGCTGCGCCATGGAATGGCAGTTATGAGGCTCAAGGGCAGTGCTATTGTGTTGGCACCTTGCCGGGTAACTTGGCGCAGAAAATAATTCCAACGCCAATAGGTGGCCAAACTGTAAGACAAGCATGTGATCGGATTGGTCAAGGTCCGGCGTTAAAACTTGAAGACGGACTGTTTAATTACCCCGTTTTCAAAGACCCACAATGTGGACATGGCCCCTTCAATGCAGATGTTGTGAATTTAGAAGACGATCTGTGTGCAGGGAGTTTGGATGCAGAAGGCAAGGTATGCGCGCCTAAAGGCAGCGCTTGGGATCTAAAGACGGCTTACTCAAAGCCTGCACAAAAAACAGTACAGGCGTCAGTGGAACGCGCAACCGAAGCGGCCAGTGGTGCCCCTGCCGTCGTCAACGGACCACGCTACGTTGAACCGCAACGACAAGCTGATAGTAGTTCTGTTGTTGAGCCTGTCGTCAAGCCGAAAATAAAGCCTGCCGTTAAGACAACCATTGCGAAAAGCGAACAAAAGCAGCCAGCGGTTAGAAAAACCAAACCGAAGAAAATGGCTGCTACGCCTGAGCAACTGCGCGAGCGCCAGCAAGCCCTAATTGCTGAAATACGGGCTCGAGAACAGCGTGAAGCGCAAGCAAAAGCAGACGCAGCTCTACAGGAACAACAACGAGTTGCTGAGCAAGTAACTGAGCAAGTAACTGAGCAAGTAACTGAACAAGTAACTGAACAAGTAACTGAACAAGTCAGCGAACAAGTCACTGAGCAGGCTGAAACTGAAAGCTTGCAATTAGCAAAGCCAGTTGATGTCCCTGTCATCGAAACTGTAGAGCCAGAGGAAATGCCTGAACAGGTTGCGGAAAGCGATACATCATCGCCGGCCAAAGAAGCTGTTGATCAGATGGCGGAGTCGGGTGCTGAGAATGCTACAGACGCAACGCCAACTCTGCTTAGTGCACTGCGTTTGCCGTCGGCAACCCGTGGCAGCTCACGCGAGTTCAACTATGTGCAAGCGCAGCCAGTCAGTTTTGATTTTGGTGGTAAGGGTGTAAATGTGTACGGCAGTACGTCTAGCCATGGACGTTTGCAGTACTTCCTTGATGTATCAATGGCTGATACTTATAACGATGTCATTTTAGGCATGAGCTACTTTGTGACACCTTCAATTGCAAACCGCATGACGGTGCTTTTTAGCGCCGGTGTGGAGCATGGCACGTTTGAATTCTCCAATAATATTGTTTCAACCAAGTTAACCGACATCGGTTTATACCTTGGTTTATCTTCTCGATTTGTGGTTAACAATAAGTTTGAAATTCATGCGGGTGCAACCTATAGCCACTTCTTTGAGGGAGATCTCAGTGTATTTGGTGCGGGTTATGTTCACATGACACCACGTGTTGATTTAATAACCAAGCTCGAGTTAGGCGATAACGATATGTTAGGCCTTGGCTTGCGATACTACTACCAATGATTGGACGAGGACGACTGAGCATGAACGAATATAATTTTCGTCTATCTAGTATAAGTGTTGCATTGCTGCTGTTCATCAGCGCTTGTGGTGATAGCGACCTTAGCCAAATAGAACAACGGGAAATTGATGCAGCGCAGCGCGCAATGCAAACTGATGAGACCGACAATAACTCAGGGCAAACAACAGGTACATCAACATCGGGCTCCAGTGAAGGGTCCGGCGAGAACGGCACAACGACTGATGGCACAACGACCGATGGCACAACGACCGATGCGCAAACCGATAGTGGATCCGGTGAGTCAACTGCCGGTACCGATACCACCAGTGGTGCTACTGACGCAGACTCTGGTACTGATACCGCTGGTGACTCTAACGCCGGTGAAACCAGCGGATTCGATTTAAGCGGTTATGAACTGATCTTCAGTGATGAATTTCAGGCCGATTCTTTGGATTTTACAAAGTGGTCTACTGCCTATCAGTGGGGCCCCGATCTGGTCATTAACGATGAGCTTCAATATTATGTTGATATTCAATCTAATCCAGATTTCGGCGCGAACCCGTTTAGCTTCGATGGGGAATCGTTGATTATTACAGCAACAAAAACACCGGATGAATTGTTGGCTGCAGCTAACAACCAGCCGTACTTATCGGGTGTGTTAACTACGGCCAATAACTATACGCTCAAGTATGGTTATATTGAGGCGCGTATTGATTTTCCTGAAGGTACCGGCTTATGGCCAGCGTTTTGGATGCTCAGCGCTGCTTACAATGGCTTGAAACCACAGTTGTTTATTGCTGAATACAATGGTGGTAAACCCAACAGCATTTTTCACAACTATAACTACCATGATGCCAATGGTAATTTGCGATCGCCTGGTCAATGGCAGGTTACCGAAGATGGCATATCAGAAGGTTTTCATACCGTGGGTGTGAGTTGGGAAGAGCAGGAGTTACTCTTTTATATTGATGGTGTACCTCGCTATCGGGTAATTGGCGAGAATGTTTCTCAACAGGACATGTACTTCATTGCTAACTTTGCCGTTGGCGTTGTTTGGGCGGGTGCGCCAGATGAAAATACGCAGTTTCCGGCTCAAACCAAAATTGATTATATCCGGGCTTATCGCAAACTGGCTACACAATAACGTGTAGCTGGTTTGGCTTTTAAAGGTTAAGCCCACCGATATAACCTTTCAATACTAGAGAAAAAAGCGTCTTACCCGCTAGGAAAGAATGCAGCGGGTCTGTGCATGTAATTGTTTTGCACCTTACAAGGCGTTCTTTACGATGTTATCAAAACCTCGGTTAATATTAATCATGCAGGCTAGCCTGTTGTCGTTGGCAAGTTGCGGTGGCGGTAGCACCGATAGCGGAAACGGCATCAACAGCAATGGTGGAGACGGTGCGACTACATCGGCTCAAACAACCGTTGAATCTAATACAAGTGCAAGTGTTACCGGTACGCCTCCCTTGGCAGGCTTCGCTTTACCGGATATCTCCAATGTTAAACAGTTCGGTTGGGTGGCTGCAGACGAGTATCCCGACGAGGTTACACTGAGCGCCAGTTTCTTTTTGTTCAAAGACGAGGTGACTCCAACGGCTGAACTGATAACGCTTGTGCTACCAAATCTGGACACCTGCTCGATCACTAAAAAAGCCTTTGCGGCACTGGACCCTACCGGTACCGGCATTCCACCTGATATTGAGTTTGATATTGTGTCTGCAGGTGATGTACTGGTGTTCAGCAACGATCAAGGCACTTTGGTGTCGCTGTTTGAGCAATCACAATTCGGGTTTAATTTTTACTCGATCGAACCCGGTGCTGATTTGCTACCACCGTTGGCAGCAGATATAAAATTAGATATTCCCGGTGCCGAATTTCCCGCCTTTGCCGGAGCGACGGTGCCGAATGTTAATCCATTGGAGGGGGTGGCATTAGCCGCAGACGCCGATATCCAAATGAATGAAGTGTTTACATGGATTGGTGATAACGATCCATTCTCACGCATTATCATCAAACTTGAGGGGTACGATACGGATCAGGATGCGGTGACCATTGAATGTGATGCGTTGGACGACGGTGATTTCACTCTGCCAAATGCCTATGTTGCGACATTGGCTAGCGACAGACAATTAAGTTTCAAAAGTATGAACAGGGAAGTATTTTCAGCGACAACCGACGGTGATGCTGCTTTACTGGTGTACCACTCTAGCCACCCACAGTAGTCTTCGCACTAGTAGCAACAACACTAGTAGCAACGGCGTAATAACAGCAGCCGTAGCAGAATTAAACCTGGTATTACGCAAACGGTTTACGCTAAGTTTTTTCTAAAACAACGAACGCGATAACTTTTTCTTTTTCGTCGCTGATACTAATATGCATGTTATTAATCCCCAGCAACTCACAACGTTTAGCGGCTTCACCGCTGACATTGAGAATGGGTTTCCCTAAAGCGTCGTTGTGTACGTAAAAGTCTTTCAATAAAACGCCTTGCCTTTCACCGGTACCCAGTGCTTTTACGGCAGCTTCTTTTGCCGCAAAACGTTTGGCTAAAAATGATGTTTGGTTTTTCCTGGCTTTAAGCTGCTCCAATTCCGATGTATGGAGAAATCGACGTGCAAAGCGTTGCCCGAAACGCGAATAAACTTTTTCGATCCGACCAACCGTTGTTATATCAACGCCAATTCCATAAATCATTGGATGACCTTAAGGCTCTGTTTGTGTAGTTGTCGACAAGCCCTAGCGGTAACGCGCTTCAACCATCAAACGTTTCATTTCGCGAACGGCCTCGGATAGACCGGTAAACATGGCGCGTGCAACGAGGCTGTGACCAATGTTGAGTTCGTGGATAGCATCGATTTCAGCGATAGCTTGTACATTATTGAACTGTAAGCCATGGCCCGCGTTTACCACTAAACCCAGACTGTAAGCGTAGTCGGCGGCGCTAACAATGTGTGCCAGTTCAGCTGCGCGTACGGTGTCGTTAGGTGCGTCGGCATAACGCCCGGTATGTATCTCGATAACAGGTGCGCCTATGCGTGCAGTGGCTTCTATTTGATCTTCGTTTGGGTCAATGAATAATGACACCGCGATGCCGGCACCGTGCATTTCATCGCAAAATTCTTTGAGTTTGTTTTGTTGTCCGATAACGTCCAGTCCACCTTCGGTGGTGAGTTCTTCACGTTTTTCAGGAACAATACAAACGTCATGTGGTTTTACTTTTAGCGCCAGCTTCATCATTTCTTCGGTGGCTGCCATCTCGAAATTAAGTTTTGTTTGCGTACAGGCAGCAAAGCGTTCTATATCGTGATCTTGTATGTGGCGGCGATCTTCACGCAGGTGCATGGTGATACCATCGGCACCAGCAATTTCGGCTTGGAGTGCAGCGTGAACCGGGTCGGGGTAGAGGCCGCCTCTTGCCTCGCGAATGGTGGCCACGTGGTCCACATTGACGCCCAAAAAGATTGGTAGTTTCAAGTAAGGCTCCTTAATTGTGTCTACTTGAGCAATTGCCTGTTAAACATGCTTAAGTGAATGTGTAAAAAATGAAAGTCTGTTTTAGACACGCTATCATGCCAAACCGCTATACGGGTAGTTTTTCCGGCATTTTGTTTTACTGCTAATACCATTAAGTAACTGGACCGATAACAGCCACTGCTAAGCATGCCCTCTAAGCGACGTTCATTTAACTTTATAAGCCAACTGTGTGACTCATGTAAGGTTATTTGCAAATGTCGATTATTTTCAACAATCAAAGTTGCCACACAAGCAGCGCATATCAGTGCCAATAGTAGGGTTATGCTAGCGGTATCGATTGGGCTTAAAACAATTGCACCGCACGCAAGCGCTGTGCAGCTGCAGAGCAGACAGTTAAACGTTTTTGATGCGCGAGGCGTTGTCGACCAGATTACCGGCGATTTTGTTGATGATGTTTTGGTATCGTTCATGGGTTTCCTTTCCACTGATAAGCTTGTATAGCTCGGGTTCCTGCCAATCCAGCAGGTCGATAAAATCCTTTTTTTCTTCAATGCTTGCGCTGTCGAAACTGTTATCCAGATACGCAAGCATGGCCTGATCTAATTCACGCATACCGCGTCGGCAGCGCCAACGCAGTTTGCCTTTGTCGAAGGTGTCTTCGCTCATTTGTTCAGGCTACCTTGTTTCAAAAAAATGCGACACAGGCTCTTAACCAGCCTGTGTTTATGACAACTACAAACGACGTTGCACCAACATTTTTTTAGTTTCAGCAATCGCTTTTGCCGGGTTCAGTCCTTTAGGACAAACCTTCGCACAGTTCATAATAGTGTGACAACGATAAAGCTTGAAGGGATCTTCCAGGTCGTCCAAGCGCTCGCCGGTTGCGTCGTCGCGAGAGTCGGCAAGCCAACGATAACTGGCCAGCAATGCCGCAGGGCCTAAATAGCGATCACTGTTCCACCAGTAACTGGGGCAACTGGTTGAGCAGCATGCGCATAAAATACACTCATAAGCACCATCGAGCTTTTCCCGGTCTTCAGGGGTTTGTAAGCGTTCGCTGTCCGGTGGAGCGGGTGTATCTGATTTTAACCAAGGCTCTATAGAGGCATACTGCGCATAGAAGTGGGTGAGGTCTGATACCAAGTCTTTTACGATGGGCTGATGCGGCAGCGGGTAAATATTGATATCACCTTCGATGTCGCTGATTGCCATGGTGCAGGCCAGTGTATTGCTGCCATCGATATTCATAGCGCATGAACCGCAAATGCCTTCTCTGCAAGAACGTCGAAACGTTAATGAAGAATCCATGTCAGTTTTGATTTTGATAATTGCGTCCAGCACCATTGGGCCGCAGTTGTCCAGATCAATTTCAAAGGTATCTAAACGCGGGTTTTTACCGGTGTCCGGATCAAACCGGTAGACGTTAATTTTGCGCGTGTTAGTCGCACCGTCGGGCGCAGGGTAGAACTTGCCCTTGGTAACAATTGAATTGCTAGGCAGTTTAAATTCCGCCATGATGTTCTCCGGTTTGTGTCTAGTAGACGCGTTGTTTGGGCGGTATAACTTCGCATTCGTCGGTCAGTGTGTACATATGCACTGGTCGGTAATCGATACTGACGTTGGCTTTTTCATCGGTCCACGCCAAGGTGTGCTTCATCCAGTTTTCGTCGTCTCGATCTTCGAAGTCGTCGCGTGCATGCGCGCCACGACTTTCAGGTCGGTTGTGAGCGCCAACGATAATGGTTTGCGCTTGAGCCAACAGGTTTTCAAGCTCTAAGGTTTCGATTAAATCGGTGTTCCAGATAAGCGTTTGATCATCTACACGCACATCGTCGAAGCTATCAACAATAGTGCGCATTTTTTCCATGCCTTCTTCAAGTGAGTCACCGGTTCTGAACACAGCGGCGTGTTTTTGCATGGTGCGTTGCATGTCGTCTCTTATCTGTGCAGTACCCGTGCCGCCTTTTGCATTTCTAATGCGATCAAGATGATCGAGTATCGGTGTAGAATCTTCTTCGGTGAGTGGCTTGTGTTTGGTACCGGGTTTGATGATTTCAGCGGCGCGTAGGGCTGCGGCTCTGCCAAATACTACAATGTCGAGTAACGAGTTACTGCCTAAACGATTAGCACCGTGTACTGACACACAAGCAGCCTCACCAATGGCCATTAAGCCGGGCACAATGGTGTCTGGATCGCCGTCTTTTAAGGTAACCACTTCACCGTGGTAGTTGGTGGGGATGCCGCCCATGTTGTAATGCACCGTTGGGATAACCGGTATCGGTTCTTTGTTGACATCAACTGCCGCAAAAATGCGCGCGGATTCTGAAATACCGGGCAAACGTTTCTCGATAACATCGCTACCCAGATGCATCAGGTTTAGATAGATGTGATCGTTGTCCGGGCCGATGCCGCGACCGGCATTAATTTCCATGGTCATTGAACGACTCACCACGTCACGAGATGCTAAGTCTTTAGCGTTGGGTGCGTAGCGTTCCATAAAACGCTCACCTTCGCTGTTGGTGAGATAACCACCTTCACCGCGAACACCTTCAGTGATTAACACACCCGCACCGTAGATACCGGTTGGGTGGAATTGCACAAACTCCATGTCTTGCAGGGGTAAGCCAGCTCGTAGCACCATGGCGTTGCCATCACCAGTACAGGTGTGCGCCGATGTTGCAGAGAAATAAGTACGACCGCAACCACCGGTTGCCAGTACCACCATATGCGCTTGAAAGCGGTGCAATATGCCGGTGGCTAAATCTAAAGAGATAACCCCTTTGCATTCACCGTTCACCATGATTAGGTCAATAGCGAAATGCTCGATATAAAATTCAGCCTGATGTTTTAGCGATTGCTGATACAAAGTGTGCAGGATTGCGTGGCCGGTTCTGTCAGCTGCGGCACAAGTACGTTGTGCAGTGCCTTCACCGAAATTTGTTGTCATACCGCCGAAAGGTCGCTGATAAATTTTACCTTCTTCGGTTCGTGAAAACGGCACGCCAAAGTGTTCGAGTTCGATGACCGCAGGTACGGCTTCTCTGCACATGTATTCGATGGCGTCTTGATCACCAAGCCAGTCTGATCCTTTGATGGTGTCGTACATGTGCCAGTTCCAATGATCTTCACCCATGTTACCCAATGAAGCACTCATACCACCTTGTGCGGCAACAGTGTGTGAACGGGTGGGGAACACTTTGGTAATGCAAGCGGTAGAGAGACCTTGTGCGGCCATACCTAAGGTAGCCCGGAGGCCAGCGCCACCAGCGCCCACGATGACCACATCGTAAGTGTGATCAATAATTTTATATGCTGTCGTCATAGCGTTAGTTGTGTTGTTGTCGTTAACAGTTAGCTGCTTTATAAAGTGTTAAACCGCCAGGGCAACACGAAGCACTGAGAAAACGCCGGCTATGGCAAGCACCACAGCAACGAAGGTAATGAGTATCAGAGAAATTGTTCTTGTTACGTGATTGCTTACGTAGTCTTCAATAACCACTTGCACACCAAGTTTTGCGTGATAGAAGCCAACAACAATGAAGAGGATCATCATGATGGCGTTAAAGGGCTGCGATAGCCACGCCTGAATGTCTGCGATGTTCATTGAAACAAGTGACGCAAGCGAGAAACAAAACCAGATGAGCAAAGGCACCATCGCAATTGCGCTTAGCCGCTGCGTCCAGAAATGGCCGGTACCTTCTTTGGCCGAGCCTAAACCTTTAACTTGAGACAGTGGGGTTCTTAAATTACTCATGCTGCACCTGCCACGATCCACGTAATAGCTGTTAAGGCGGCAGCACCTGCGAATACAAGCTTTGCGGTTTTGTCGGCTGTGTCCAAATCAAAGCCCAGGCCTGCATCCCAAAATAAATGCCGGATACCGTTGCACATGTGGAAGTACAGTGTGAATGTAAAACCGAACATAACGATTTTTCCAAACCACGATTGCAGTAATGCCAGTGCAAATCCGGTTTCGCCGTTGGCAACGTTGGCGAGCGCCCATACCAGCAGTACCAGTGCCAGCGTGTTTACGATGCCCGTTGCTCTATGACCGATAGACACAAACGCCGTTAGCGGGAGTTTGTAAACTTGCAAATGCGGCGACATTGGCCGCTTATCATTCCAGCTCATTCGACTTCTGTTTTCCGAGTGTTTGATGTGTGTTGATTCACAGTATTATGTGCAAAGATTCGCTGTGACGTAATGGGCATCTGACGGCGTTAACTGATACGTTAAAAATCGGTACATCGACCATTTTTTTCCCAATCACCGTACCGAGTGGGTTCTAATCCGCTGGGTCCACCATATTCCTTTTCCTTCAGCTTTTCTGGAACGTTCTTAGAGCTGTTAGCGGTATTTGGAAGATTTTCTGCTGCAGAAGTGGTGTTTCCGGTGTCGTCAGAGTCAACGGTATCGACCGTTTTTAGCGGGCTGGAGTGAGGCTTTGTTGGTGTAATCATAGTGTCTTCGAAATAACTTGCCTTAACAACAATACGGTTAAGCTCCGACCCTGGAGCAGTGCCAACTAAAATACGCTTGTCAGATTGCCGCTGTATCCCCACAATTGTAACAAAATAGCGGCTTTCGATGCTTGCAACTGGCAGCGACAGCCGGTCACTAATGGTTCTAATTGGCCCGAACAATACTACCTGACCCGGGCATCAGGTAATTTGAGCTTGCTAATCTTGATATGAATAAATCTATTTCCAACATTGCACAGATGGCTGGTCTTCCAGCGTTCGTTAGTTTGTCGCAAAGCGCGGTTGTCGATATAACCGGCCCCGATGCTGCGGAGTTCTTTCAGGCGCAGGTTTGTAACGATCTGCGACTATTAAGTGCCGATAGCGCGCAGCTAAATGGTTATTGCCACCCTAAAGGGCGACTGCTTGCGTTGTTTACCGTGTTCGCGATTGACGAGGGTTACCGTTTGATTTTGCCGTTGGATATCGTTGAAGGGTTCGTCAAACGTTTAAGCATGTTTGTCATGAGAGCTAAGGTCGTTGTGCAGCACAGAGCCGATCTCGCTTGCCTTGGCGTATTTACGCAGGGAAGTATCCAAGCTTTGCCCGGCTTACCTGATATGACGCCGCCAGCGTCCCCGATGGTCTTGCACAGTGACGCAGACGTTAATTGTGTTAGGTGGTTTGATGCACCTGCATTACCGTCGGAGGTTGCAGCACCTGAGCAAAGCGCTACAGCGGCAAATCGGTTTGTCGTTGTCGCACCTGTAGCGGAATGTGATCGACTGTTATCGCTGGATAACGTTGCACAAACAGAAAATGCCGCCTGGCGTTGGGCCGATGTTTTGGCTGGCATTCCCAGCGTTAGCGCCGCTAATATCGAGCAATTTGTGCCACAAATGATGAACCTGCAGTTTCTTAATGGCTTAAGTTTCAAAAA
>CALDTX010000215.1 GCA_937923565.1 uncultured Granulosicoccaceae bacterium
TCTCAACTTAAACGAGACGCTCACGCAGTGCGCGATATGGGTACAGAGCTAGCCGCATTAAGTACGGCAGAGAGGGCTAGGATCCCGCTACCGGACGATATTGTTGATGCAATTGAAGAACTTAACCGCACCACGAAGAACGGCGCCCGCAAACGTCAGCTTGGTTGGCTGGCTAAACGGATGCGTCAAATTGATGTTGCGCCGATTGAGCAAGCACTGGATGCTCTCAAGCAAACTGCACGCGCTAACACGCAATCATTACATTTAGTAGAACAGTGGCGTAGTCGACTATTGGGCGACATTGATGGTGAGGCACCCAAAGAGGCTTTAACCGCATTCTTGGACCGCTACCCTACGGCAGACAGGCAACAGCTACGCCAGCTACAACGCAGTGCTCTAGCCGAGCGCGAAGCCAATAAACCGCCTAAAGCATCGCGTTTGTTGTTCAAATTGATGCGTGACAGCGTTGTTCAGGCCAGCACATCCCCACAGTGATCTTTTTGCACCTAGCGGGTAAATATGCTGTTACAGCGCTGTGTATAGCCAGTTTGGCTGCTTGCCAAGCTACACCGCCACAAAAGTCAACACCAACGCCAACGCCAACGCCAACACAGCCTACAACACCCGATCCACAAGCCGCACTAAAAAACAGCGATGCGTTCTCACCTAACGCACTGTTGCCAATGTTTAAGCAAGCACAACAAGTTGCCCGAATTAAAAACCCTTTACTTAATGAGATTAGTGGCATGGCGTTTTCAAAACGCTCACCAGGCACTCTTTGGGTGGTTAACGACAGCGGTAACGCCGCTACTTTGTTTGCGATTGATACCAATGGCAACACACTAGCCGAATGGCCAGTCGCAGCACCTAACCGCGACTGGGAAGATTTGGCAACGACCGAACACAATGGCGACGCTTATCTATTGATTGCGGATATCGGCGACAACCTACGCATTAAAAATGAGCACGCAATTTACGTTTTTCGCGAACCTGAAAGCGGCGACCACATGAACATACCGCTCGAGCCGGTTTCGGTTATAAGGTTCCGATACAGCGACGGAAAACACAACGCGGAAAGCATTGCCAGCGATGGCCAATCAATTTTCATTGCCAGTAAAGTAGCAGCTACTGAAAACGGTGCAGCGCAAAGCACGCTCTACTCGTTTCCATTCACCGTCGACAATTCAAACAGGCTAACGCTGGTTGCCACACCGGTTGCTCAGTTATTTGCGGCCGAACAAAGCATTGAAGCAAAATTAGTGGCAGCGCTTGCAGGTGTCGATTTAAACCAGCCCACCGCGATGGACATTGACACTCAGCATGAGCATGCCTACGTGCTGAGCTATCGCTCGGTACTGCATTACGCAAGAGATGACAAGCAAAGCTGGGCTGAAGTCTTCGCCAGCGAACCCACGGTTATTCATAACCATCGTTTAGCGCAAGCAGAAGCACTTGCCGTTGCCGCAAACGGCACAATCTGGTTTAGCTCCGAAAAACAAACACCACCCTTGTGGGTACTGCCTGCAAACTAAAACAAGTGTGGGTAACAGGCTGCTTAAAAAGCAAGCCTGCTATTACAGCTTGCTTGGCAACGGCTACAACCGCAAGTTATTTTGCGTCGCGCTGAGCTATCCAATCGTGATCTGGGTGATTTTGAAATCGCCACTTACGCATCGGACCTGCCATGACATTCAAATAGTACATTGAATAACCATAAGGGCTTGCGCACGGATGATGCCCTTTAGGCACCAGCACGACATCACGATCACTAACGGCCATTGTTTCGTCCAGCGAACCGTCTTCAGTAAACACACGCTGAATACCAAAACCCTGTGCCGGATTTAATCGATGATAGTAAGTTTCTTCCAGGTAAGTCATGTCGGGAAAGTTGTCTTCGTCGTGACGGTGCGGTGGATACGACGACCAATGCCCATCGGGTGTAAACACCTCGGTTACCAATAAGCTGTCGGCGATGTCTTTATCTTCCATTGCTATCGGGTGGATGATGCGGGTGTTGGTCCCCTTGCCACGCGTCTCAGTTTGAATATTATCGATAACGCGAGCCGCATGGTTACCTTTACCCGGCGCCCGGCAAACGGCCAATTCACAATCGGTTGTGGCCGTTGCAGTCCAGCTATCATTATTAGGCACGTATACACAATGCGGTGTAGTTTGTTCGAAAACATCCATTCTCTGGCCAAGCTCACCGAAAGATTCCTTTGCGCTTGCTAACGTGGCACGCCCTTGTACCAAAACCAGAATCACTTCTGTGCTGCCCGTTTCAAACGAAAGGCTGTCGCCTTTTTTTAATCGATGAAGTGCAAAACCAACATACCCCCAGTTGGCACTTTCAGGTGTTATATCGTGAATCAGCCCTTCGTTGGCCAACGGTTTTCGTAATAAATTTGCTTTAGTCATTAATTATATTCACTAGTAACGCCGATCCGGATTAAATGGAACGTTAGTCAGTTGGGGGTCGTCCCAACTGCCCGTTAAACTGTATTCACGCAAGCCAATTCTGTCTAAATCGAGCCCTATTGCCTTTAACAAACCACCTGCAAACAATGCCCCAAGCCCGGCTGTTGCGCCACCAGAAATAATACCAATAATGGGTAATGCCGAAC
Organism: uncultured Granulosicoccaceae bacterium; assembly: GCA_937923565.1. GTDB lineage: Bacteria > Pseudomonadota > Gammaproteobacteria > Granulosicoccales > Granulosicoccaceae > Granulosicoccus. Next base: position 2,625 of record CALDTX010000215.1, read on the forward strand.
TGACACGCGGCAACACCGTTATGGTTTGATTGTATTCCCTGCTCAGTAAATTCGATTCACCGGTTATATCAACCACACCAACTCCGCCATTAAGTTGTATTAATTGCGATCGAACAATGCCGTTCGCCAACTGTAACTGCCCGGTTAAGGTTTCGTAGTCTAGACCATCTTTTACCAAGTCTTTGAAGTCGAGACCTAACCTACGGGGTATTGATTCGATCGCGAACAAACCAGCTAATCGAGCGGCCCCCGGATCAACCTTTAAAATGCGCCCCTTCTTTAACTGCATTTTCATATCAGCCGTAATCGATTCCAGCGCAGGCTTATAAGCAGGCCCAGGCCAAACAATAGAAGCCGTAACATCACCTTCGCCTTCATCAACGGTGCCACCAAATCCAAAGTTCGACAGCGCTACGCCATAGTCGTCGCTTTGTAAGGTTAAGTTCAGCTTGCTGACATGCTTATTTAACAAACTAGCATTAACTGCTTGAGGGTCCTTGAGACGCCAATAACCCTCGCCAATAAGCTGCGTGTTGTCGGCGGCAAACCCAAAGGTATCGATATTCAAGCCTGCCACTGATGGGGAGCTTCTAACAACCAAGTCTGTTAACGTGAGTTGGTCCCATGTTAACGATGATACGCGGGCATCAATAGGCGGTAATAAGCGCGGATCCAGTTCATTACCCTGAGGCTGTTCTGGCCCAGAACTTAACGCATCAAAAAACTTTTTATCGACTGACTGTATGCGAACAAGCGACGCTACATCCTGTTTCCAATGTGCCCGCGGATAACGCACGTTGCCATTGATCGATTTATTTTGAACCACAGCATTGATAAAAGTGTCATCGGTATTAACACGCACAATGGCAGGACCAAGTGACTCCACACCGGCTTCCAGTGATGCGATATTCAAGTTTACCGATACGGGTAGAATCAGATTTTTCTCATTCGACGACGGCAGATCCTCGATTAAGCCAGCAAGACTAGTT
>CALDTX010000216.1 GCA_937923565.1 uncultured Granulosicoccaceae bacterium
TGTGTTTGGTAGAAATTCCAGCGCGCTATGAAACCATTACAAAAACGGTTCTGGATAAACCTGCTTCCACTAAAACGGTAACGGTACCTGCTGTTTTCAAAACCATCAAAGTTAAACGTTTGGTTAAACCGGCTACTGAAACCCGTGTCAGCATTGAGCCCGAATACTCAACCATTAACGCCAGAGAAAAAGTGGCTGATGCTGGTTTTTTCTGGCTGAAAAAAGGTGAATCTGCTAACTCGAGTGCTATCTATAGTGGTCGTGAAGTTTGTTACACGGTTCAGCCGGCAGAATTTAGAACGGTTAAAAAACAGGTACTCAAAACACCAGCAAGCACCGAGGTTGTTGAAATTCCTGCACAGTATCAAACGGTAAAAATCGAACGTTTGTTGTCACCTGCGTCTGAAACGCGTACACCGATTCCAGCCAGAACCAAAACCGTGACTCGTCAGGTGCAGATTGAGCCGTCACGTCTAGAGTGGCGCAAAGTGCTTTGCGAAACCAACATGACGCCTAAGCTCATCAGTTCAATTCAGCGTGCACTAAAACGCGAAGGGTTTAACCCTGGTCCGATCGACGGAGTGGTTGGTCAAGACACACTCGATGCGCTTGATGCTTTCCAGGATAAAAACAATCTAGACCGTGGTGGTTTGACTTACGAAGCCATGAAAGCGCTGAAGGTTGAATCGTAAGCGTTATTGAAAGTGCCGCTTTCCGTTGCAGTGCCTTAGGGTTAAGGCGCTGTCACGGAAAAGCGGTGTCATGGTTTATGGCTTCAGAAGGTAGTGGGGCAGAAGCACCGTTTTCCAGTCAGGCTGTACATTTCTCCCAAGCTCTAAAACACTGTCAGCGTCTGGTGTCCAGAACCAGGCAACCAAGCTGATAAACAATATGACGCAGCTCGCAGGTAGCCGCTCCGAGTCGATCACTTTCAGTGCGGTTCCGAACGAACGTTTAATTCTTGCGCCCATGAAGTCGACGCTGTAAATTTCGTCCAAAATTAAGTGTAACGCAAAGCCCATCGACACAAACAAAGCCAACAACCAACTTAACGCTTCGCTCAAACCCATCCAATGAAAACCGACTACCGCGCTAATAAGGCCGAACATCAATAATGCTGCGAGCGAATGCAGTGCACCTCTGTGTACCGTAAATTGATGAAAAAGTGCCCAAATCGGGTATCTGAAAAAACAATAAATGGCAGCCGTTGCTACACTTAATTCCAGTACACTGTAGCGGGCGATATTTGCCAATAACCACGTTAGGCAAATGAATACGGCAATGGCCGAAAATAGCGCTTTGCTAGGCACTGAATATTTTAAATCGATGTCGGGCAATACCCCGCCCAGAACCCCTGCGGCGCTAAGTAGCAGTGCGGTTTCAGGGGGCAGATTAAAAACTTTAGTGCAAACTGCGGCCCCAACACTTGCCAGAACGGCTGCGCTAAAAACGTGTGTGTTAAAGTCTGCCATGAGTTATTGTTCGCTTGCGTTCTATACTTTATTGTAGCGACAATTAATTTTTTGAGGATATTTCGTGCTAGTTACTTTTAAAACCCATGCTTATGCCGACATCACCATGTTTGGCGATGCCGCGCAAACTTTGCTCAAACTAATGGGGCAAAGTGGCAACGTGCCGGGCGCGCTTATGGCAGCCGACGTGGCAGATGCGTTAAGTCAACTGCGCGAAAACCTTGCACAAAAAAAACCAGCAGATGAATCGTTGTACGGTAGCTCAGAAGAGCAGTTTGATGACGATGAAGAAGCTCAAAAAGTCGCGTTGTCTACGCGCGCCATGCCACTAATTGAATTGTTGGAGGCAGCGCATGCCGCCCAAGCCAACGTTATTTGGGAAGAGTAAGTTTAGCCTTGCATAAAGCCTAAGTCTTTTTCTGAGAAATTAGCCAGATCGGGCAGCGCCTGATTAATCGCGGACTCTTCTACACCCATCCATCTGGCCAGCGTGGCTGCATACTGATTCACTGATATTTTCGGGATAATGCGGCCAGCAAAACTGCCATCGTCTTCGCCGGCATCGTCAGGGTTATTCTGTGATGCATAGCTTGGCATCTGACCGATAATGCGGCCACCTTCAACAGCGTTACCAAACACAAAATTATGGCCGCCCCAACCATGGTCTGTGCCATTACCATTACTGGTTAAGGTTCTACCAAAGTCTGATGCGGTAAAGCTGGTAACAGAGTCGGCTTTGTTGATATCGTCAATTGTAAATTGAAAAGCTTCGATAGCTTCATTAAACGCATTGTATAAGCTGGGTGTGCGTTCTTGTTGATCAGAATGGGTATCCCATCCGCCCATTTGCACAAAGAATATTTGTTTCTTCATACCCAGCTGCTCTCGCGCCGCTATGAGTTTGGCTACTAAGTGCAATTGCACAGCAAGTTTGTTGCGACTGTCGTACTGCATTTGTGGTAATTGATAATCGAATAAGGCACTGTGCAACGCGGCGGTGGACGATTTCGCACGACCCATGGCACCGGAAATTTCACGTAGCAGGGCAGGGTTGCGATCAGCATTGCCTTGCGCGATTAAATCGTCCAGTGTTGCGCCAATACTGGATAGTCGGTTTGAGGGAATCCATTCAGAAAAATTATGGTAGCCGAACATCAATTCTATGGGCACTTCTGCGTTCAGGCTTATATAGTTGTTCTGTTGTGAGTTAAGCCAATTGGTATTGCCTGCAATCGAAAACGATGGCGAAATGCTGGTTTGTCCGTTGCATTGCGCAGCATGTGCACCAATAGCACCACCCCAACCGAAGGAGTCGCTACCACTCACCATTCCGGCACCGGTTTGCCATAGCTTTTGTTGAGAGTTGTGTGAGAACAACGATTCTGGAATAGCGTTTGTACCCAGATAATCTGATTTTGTTGTAGGGCGAATCAATGTACCAACATTAGCAATAACCGCCAACCGGTCTTGATCATAAAAACTTTTGAACGAGGGCAGTAAATTATGGAAACCAAACGTGCCTTGCGCACTATCTGAAACCTCTAATAGGGAATCCTCAGGTACGGCCAGATCGCCACGGGTTGCTAAGTACTCTTGATAAGCTGCGTTGCCCGGTACGAAAAGGTTAAATGAGTCTGCCCCGCCAGCGAGAAAGATACACACTAAAGATTTAGAATCGGCGCA
>CALDTX010000217.1 GCA_937923565.1 uncultured Granulosicoccaceae bacterium
AGACAGAAACAAAAGGGAATAATAGATCGCCAAATAGCTCGTTAGGATTAAGCAGGTTGGTTACCGGCCCAACGATTAAACCTGCCATGAGTAGAAAAACAATGGAGGGTTGTTTTAAACGCCAGGCAAGCCATTGGCAAATGCCGCACAAGGCGGCGAGTAAGGCTAAAGCTAATAGTGGGTGTTCACTCATGCCGTCTATTATGAACGATTATCGCAGGCTCAGCCAGTCGCACCAACCAAAGGGAATGGTTCGATGAGGTATTTTTACAATTGACAGGAATAAACGGCTAGGCAAAAATTGCCGAAAGCGCTGGGCGGTTCGAAGAGTCAGTTCACTGAGCTTGTTTACTAAGTCTATTCACTGGGTCTATTCACTGGGCCTGTTCACTGAGCCTGTTCACTGAGCCAGCTGACCCACGCCGTTGTCTGGGCTTTCGATACCGGGGCAGGTGCTGTAGATGAGCCGATATCGGTCAACTGCGCTAATTCATTGGTGCTCTTGATAACAATGTACTGATCGATTGCCGCTTGCATACCATGATGCCAAAGCGAGAATCCGAGCGTATTCAGTAGGTGCCATACCCTGGCTTCCGCACCTTCGTTGAGTGTCTGAGCATTGACAGAGCTGTGACAAATCAGCAGAAGATAGAGTGCAGTAGCATCCGCTTCACCGATAAACCCATCTGTTGCGTCTCTCAATGCAATGCAAAATCGTGTGTCTGTTTTTGTCGCATTCCATTCAACGTTGGGCTGGTGGTTTTGCGAATCTGGGTGGTAAGGCCAACGCAGGTTGAAACAACGTTTAACCAGATAATCGATTGCTCGTCTATCCAGCTGGGCCAGTTGCGAAGCATTACCTTCTATCCAATGAAAAAGCTGTGAGTCTTGTTTCAAAGCCACAGCCGTTGCGTTAGCAATAAACTGTTGTAAAGAGGCCTGAGGTTCTTGATGATATAAAGCGTTGTCATTCACAATGCAAGCAATGCTTGGTAAAAGATTCACCGTATCCGCTGTTAGCATAGCGTGGTCTATTGCAGTGACGGGCATAAACACAACTGGGCTATTGTTTGATTCAAAGTGGTTACTGTGTAAGCAAGTGCTTAGAAATTTAGCACTACCCATAACTATAATTGCCGAATGCTTATTACTGGGCTCTATGGCATTTTTCGGTAACGCCAGATTCGACGATCCATTCACAACGCTGAGTTTGCCCAACTGCAAGCTGGGTTTGTGCGCATGCAAGTAGTTGCGGATTTTCTCCAGTGCGCGAGGATGGTTCATCAAAACGGCATTATCTATAACAATGTTCAGTACGATAGTCGGTGTATCAGTAGTGATAGCCGAAATGGTATCTTGCGTCGATTTGTCGCGCTTTTCGGGAGTGGGTGCCAGTGCTAGCAATGTCGTCTTTAGCGAGTCTGTATGAATGTCAAACAAAGCGGTGCCAAACAGAACTTCGGTATTGCCCGTTGCGTTGGCAGGGTTCAATGCAGACTTACCGGCGTCGGTGTGTTCGCACTGGTGCACTAACGTGAGTAACGTTGCGTCTTCGTAGTCAGTCTCTTTCGATGCCGATGCATCGGAAAAATTGACGGTTGCGTGTGAAAAAAGTGCCATTTATCAGTCGCCTTTCTAACGAGCGTGTGATTCACTGACTCAAATGATATATTCGTGCCAGCAAGCAGGAAGCGATTCACACAATGGCTGTTTCTACAACAGTAGAACACCGGCCGGATTGTTTGGCGGCAGCTAGGTAACTTTTGACTTATTAGGCAGGCGGTTTAATGTCCGAATTCATTCCCTCATTGGTTCCGCTGGATCAAGCCAATTTTGAGCATCAACGCGTTAACTATCAATGGCGTATTCCCGAAGTCATGAATATCGCCGATTTAGTGTGTTCACGGCATGCCGATGGCTCAGGCAAAGTGGCCTTGATTGCGGAATCCGAACATCAAGCGTGTCGGCAGTTTACATTCGATGAGCTTGATGTGTTGTCCAATCAGTTAGCCAACGGTTTGCAAAAATTGGGCATCAAAAAAGGAGATCGGCTTGCGGTGATTTTGCCGCAACGGGTGGAAACCGCCTTACTGCATTTAGCGGCGCAAAAAATCGGTGCTATATCGTTACCGCTGTCGGTTTTATTTGGTAGTGAGGCATTGCTGTATCGACTACAAGACAGCGGCAGTGCCGTGGTAGTCACTAATAGTGTTAAGTCACAGCAACTGCTACCGCTGTGCCAGCAATTACCTCAGTTGAAAGCCGTACTTAACGTTGATGATGTTAACGTTGATGATGCCAACGATGCCTCCAGTGAAAGCGCACAAACAAATGATCAACTGCCTCAGGACGGGCAACTGGCGATCAACAGTTTTTGGCAGTTACTGAGTGCTCAAAATAAGCAGTTCACCACACCGCTTTCATCCCCGGATGAGCCTGCCTTTTTGTTATATACGTCGGGTACAACGGGGCCACCCAAAGGTGCCTTGATTCCTCAGCGAGCACTGTTTGGGAATTTAACGGGTTTTGAGTGCTCGCAAAACGGATTCCCGCAAGCCAATGATTGCATGTACACACCTGCAGACTGGGCCTGGACAGGCGGCTTACTCGATGCGCTTATGCCTGCCTGGTTTTATGGTGTGCCGGTGGTGGGTTATGAAAGTGGCAAATTTGAAGCGGAAAAAATTGCAGCGCTTATGCACAAACATAAAGTGACGTGCGCGTTTATTCCACCAACGGCGTTGAAAATGCTAAGAGCCTCAGACGCACTTTTTGAGCGTCATCCCAGTTACTTACGCAGTATGATGAGTGCTGGTGAAGCGCTCGGCGATGCCTTATTAGCCTGGGGGCAAACTACCTTTGGTTTTCTTATTAACGAGATGTGTGGGCAAACAGAACATAATTACGTGATGGGCAATTGCAGTGCCGTTATGCCGGTTAAGCCAGGTTCCATGGGTAAAGCCTATCCGGGCCATCGTGTGGCCATCATGGATGAGGAAGGTGAGTTGATTAGTAATGGAGAGCAGGGTGAAATTGTGGTGCATCGCAACGATCCGGTACATTTTCTAGGCTACTGGAATAACCCAGCGGCGACCCAATCCAAATACCGTGGCGACTGGTTTTGTACCGGGGATGTTGGCTACTGCGACGACGATGGTTATTTGTGGTTTCTAGGCCGCGCCGACGATGTTATCAGCAGTGCCGGTTATCGCATTGGTCCGGGCGAAATAGAAGACTGCGTTATTAAACACCCGGCTGTTTTGCAGGTTGCAGCCATTGGTGTTCCCGACCCTGATTTAATACGCGGTGATATTGTTAAGTTATGTGTCGTATTGAAACCAGGTTATAAACCTGACGACACACTGGCCGAACAGATACGCACGCGTGTCAGGGATTCATTGGCAGCTTATGAATACCCACGTCAAATTGAGTTTTACGAGGAACTACCCATGACCACAACGGGTAAAGTGAAACGGCGTGAGTTGCGGGAGCAACATTTGGCAAAGTAACAAAAAGCCATAATGTGACGTACATCAATAAGCGACAATAAGCGTTAACGATTCGTCAATTCACTGTGCATCAATTCATCCTATACCATTTCGGCCGATACTCATTAAGAGCTGCCTTGGTCAAAAGTGATTTAAATCAATTAAATGAGCGATAAACAGAAGCAAAACGAACCTCGCATGGGCATCATTATTTCGATGTTCCCGGAGCTTCATGAAACGTTCATTTTACGCGAGCTGGTGGCGTTGGAAAAACGTGGCTTGGCGTTTGATATTTACAGTTTGCAGTACCCTCGCGACCCAATCACTCTCGACGATGCTATCCGCCTAAGCACTGAACGCACGCACTACGCAAAATTAATTTCCTTAACCTCTTTAAGCGCTTTTGTAGCCACGTTGCTCAGTAAACCTGTAAAAACGTTATCGGCCATTGCCCGTGTGGCATGGGTTGGTAAAGACCGGCCAGCAGAAGTTATAAAAAATTTGGCGATACTTCCGCTGACGCTACAGTTTTGGTCGGAAGGGCAGAAACGCGGCATTACTCACTGGCATGGGCATTGGGCGAATATACCAACAACCGCCTGTTGGTATTTACAACAAATCCATGGAGCGAGTTGGTCTGCAGCAATCCATGGTGAAGACATCTTCAGTAAAAACCAATTCTTACAATACAAGCTAGACGACGCCAGTTTCAGTGTGGTGTGCAGTGGTTATTTCTGTAACCACTTAAAAACGCAACTGGGGCTAAAAACGCCACAAGATGTGCACCTTAATTATCATGGCTTGGATCCGCGCGTTATGGAGCGTATCAAAGATACACCGCGAGAAAAGCAGTCGCTTAAAAGCAGTGATGATCAAAGCAATGATCCACAAGCGGTTCTGAACCTTGTGAGCATTGGACGTTTAGTCCCAACAAAAGGGCACGATGTGTTAATAAAGGCTTGTGCGATGTTAAAGCATGAACATGGATTGACGGTTTCGTTGCAGCTTATTGGTTCCGGCCCTATCGAGAGCGAATTAAAAGCGCTGGCAGTCGATGAAGACGTGGCAGAGGAGGTGCAATTCACTGGCGGTTTAGCGTTTGCGAAAGTGTTAGAAACGTTAGAAAATGCAGACATGTTTTGCCTTGCGCCAAGATTAATACCCGGGCAACCACCCGATGGTATTCCAAACGTCATTGCGGAGGCCATGGCGTTACGTGTACCGGTGGTGAGCACCCGTGTCAGCGCTATACCCGAATTAATCGAAGATGGCGTTACCGGTCGCTTAGCCGAAGTGGACGATGTTGACGGTTTTGCAAAGGCTATTTTGTCGCTTGCCAAAAGCGCGGAGTTGTCGCAAAGCATCAGTAATGCCGGTTATGAGAAAGTGGGCAAGCTGTTTAACCAACAAAACAATATCGATGAATTGCTTGAGCTGTTTGATCGTTATGTGCCGGGTCAGGTGCTACCGGATCAGTCTGCCACTGTCGCTTCTAATGCTGCCGCAGTTAAGCCATCATGAGTTCAGGCGAACACAAGTGCGTTGTTTTTTGTATTGAAGCGCTCACCATCGGTGGTGCCGAGCAAATGATGGTGGCCATGGCTAACCGCTTTGTAGATCGCGACTGGCAAGTGCATGTGGTCTGTTTAACCGAAGCTGGGGATCTGGCCGTTAATCTTAGCGACAGCGTGCAACTGCACGTGCTGGAAAAGCAACCCGGTTTTGATAAATCCTTGCCATCGAAATTGCGCAAGCTCATTCGAAGCATTAATCCAAGTGTTATCAATAGTCATCTTTGGGTCGCTAATTTATGGACACGGGTGAGCTTGTTGGGTTTACGTATCCCCACCGTGGTGACAGAACACAGTCGTGACTATTGGAAGCCGTGGCACTATCGGTTTATTGATCGTTTGCTCAGTCGTGTTACGTTCAAGCTGGTTGCAGTCTCTAACGACACCGCACAATTTTATCGAGAAGATGTTGGTATCGACAAAGATTTAGTAACCGTTATCAACAACGGTGTAGACACCCAAAAATATGCTGCTGGCAATGGTGAAATGCTACGTCAGCAATGGCGCAACGATCATCAACTGTTGCTTGGTACCGTGGGTCGTATGGTGCCTGCAAAAAATCATCTGCGGTTGCTGGACATGGCTGGCATGCTCAGAGACGACGACATACATTTTAAGTTAGTGATTGCCGGTGATGGCCCGGAACGTGACACCATTGAAAAAGGTATTGCCCAGCGGCGCTTATCTGAACAGGTTGTTTTATTAGGCAGTCGAAATGACATACCCGATATCTTGTCGGCGTTGGATCTATTTGTGCTGAGCTCTGATCGTGAAGGGCATCCGCTAACTGCGTTGGAGTCGCAAGCAGCAGGAACGCCTGTGCTGCTTACAAACGCCGGTGGTTCAGCGGATGCTATTGCTATTGATGGAGATCAGCGTGGTGGCTTACTGGTCGCTAAACAGGCTAGAGATTTAGCTCAAGCGGTTAAAATGTTTGTCAGCGATGAGAAGAGCTTAAGCGCTATGGCAGAGTTTGCGCAGCAGCATGCCTTGGCGCACTTTGATACCGAACATATGGTGAATCAGTATGAAAACTTATTTATAGAGGGTGTAAG
>CALDTX010000218.1 GCA_937923565.1 uncultured Granulosicoccaceae bacterium
CTGATGGGAGTGCTTTCCGGTGGATTCGAAGCATTAGCCAGTGGTGGCCAACCTAACGGAACAGCGCTTATTGTTGCTTTAGTGATTGGTATTCCCGCATTCATTGCATTGATGTGGGTGTCTATATGCATGATCGTTAAACGCCTACACGATCGCAATCATACCGGTTGGATGAGTCTGTTATTCTTAGTGCCTTTAGTGAATATAATTTTCAGCCTGTATGCGCTGTTATTTCCCGGCAATAAAACCAGCAACCGATACGGTGCTCCACGACCAACCAAAGGTTGGGAGAAAGTCTTGGGTATTCTGATGTTAGTCTTTTACATTGTTGGTTTGGTTGGTGCTATCGCCGGGCCAATGATTGGTATGTCGCAAGGTCTCTAAGTGCAATATGCTAAACCACCGTACCATCGATACACTGCATACGGTAGAAACACCTGAAGGCGCGCAACTGCAATTTGCAGTTGCTGGCCCGTTGGCCCGGGGTTTAGCATGGTTAGTCGATGCACTGATTCGCTTAGTCATCTTAATTGGTATGTCGATGCTGATTTTTGCAGGCCTCGACTTTAGCAGTGACGACATCCTGTCCGACAATGGCGTATCGGTCGCTACCGGGCTATTCCTGATGATGCAATTTTTATTGTCGTGGTTTTACACCACCTTGTTTGAAGCCAGCACAGGTACCACACCCGGTAAACGGCTCTACAAACTCTGGGTAATCCACGACAACGGAACACCGCTAAATGCATCAGGCGCGCTGGTCAGAAATTTTTTACGCGCCGTCGATGGTTTACCGTTTTTAAACATGGTGGGCTTAATTACCATGTTAGTGGATAATCGCTTTCGCCGGCTCGGCGATCTGGCCGCTGGCACTTTGGTCATATTTCGGGAACAAGCGGCTACTCACTACTCGTTTACACACCCTAAAAAATTGGCACCTCCCGCAGGCTTAACGCAAGCCGAACGCCGATCCATTGTGGATTTTGCCGAGCGTTGCAACGGATTATCAGAAGATCGCCAATCTGAATTGGCCAAAACACTGAGCCACTTAATGGCAGACGATGAAGACCCCGTTGATACAATAAAAAGTTGGGCGGAGTGGATTCTACGAGGTCAGTCGAATGCTGAACCAACAAGCATTTGAATTGCAACATCAAGCGCAGTGGCAAGAGCTGGAAGCTTGCCTCGATTCGTTGGAGTCTCTGCGACCGTTAAAAAAACGCACGCAAAATAACCAGCAACTCCCCACGCTGTATGCATCACTTTGCCAGCAATATGCCATTGCACAAAGTCGCGGCTACAGCCATGGCTTAACCGAAAAATTACGCTTATTAATTACCCGCGCCCATCATCAGATGTACCGGCACAAAGGCCACTGGCTCTCTAAAACAACACAGTTCATCGGTGGCGGTTTTTGCCGGGCATTGCGTAGCGAAAAACGCTTACTGGCATGGTCGAGCGCCTTGTTCTTCGTACCCGCTTTTATTTGCGGCATTTTGAGTTATTTCTCACTCGATATGACTGATTTGTTTCTGGGCACTCTACAGCGTAGTTCCTTAGAAACCATGTACGACCCCAGTGAAATACGCATACGCCCGGAAGGCAGAGAGAGCAGCAGCAACTTTGCGATGTTCGGCTTTTATATAGCCAATAATATTGGCATCGACTTCCGCGTGTTTGCCAGTGGCATCCTATTTGGTGTAGGCAGTATTTTCTTTTTATTGCTTAACGGTATTAGCATTGGTGCAGCTTCCGGGCATCTAACACAATACGGCTCTGGTGAAAAATTCTGGGGCTTCGTCGCCGGACACAGCGCGCCTGAACTTATCGCGTTGTGCATAAGCGGCGCGGCCGGATTAATGCTGGCAAGAGCACTGATAAAACCCGGACAACAAACCCGACGCCTTGCGTTACTCCGTGAGGCCTCAAACGCTGTTCCCTTAATTATTGGCGCAGGCTTACTAACGTTTGTTGCCGCCTTTATCGAAGCTTATTGGTCATCAATGACGCTACCGTTAACGACCAAAATTGCGGTGGGTATCACCGTTTGGGTTTTACTGATCGCTTATTTAGCGTTTGCCGGTCGGGTGAAACGCTGATATGTCGTTAATCGATAAACTCACCGTCACACCCAGGCCACGCACACCATGGCAAGCCATCGATGCTGGTTTTGCGTTAGCCAGAGAACACTATGTTGCACTGGTTTGCGCATGGCTAATAACGGCATTGCCCTTATATCTTATCTATGTGTTTCTCGATGTCCAGTTTGGCATGGTGTATCTGTTCTTCGTTTGGTGGTGGCTGAAACCGCTGTACGAGCTACCAGTACACTTCTATTTATCCAAAGCGATTTTTTCTGAGAAACCAACCCTGAGGCAATGCTTGCAGCAAACTTATCAAAGCTTCTGGCCGTTGTGTAGGAGCTATTTAACCATTGCGCGCTTTAGCCCCGCCCGCTCAATGACCTTCGCCTTGGTTTTTTTAGAAAAACTACCGTTCAAACAACGCAGCAAACGCGCAAGCTCGTTATTAAACGCATCGAACCGCAGCTATGCGCTGATGCTGGCCTGCTTTCATGTGGAGCAAATTTTACTCTACGGTATTCTTGCCATATTCATACTGTTCTTCCCAGACCTTATCGACAAATTCAACTTCGACGCTCTAATCGATACAAGCCGAACCGATGAGCTGGGTTGGCTGAATTACGCGACCACCATTGCCTCCTTTATCGGCTTAGCTCTGGTTGCACCCTTTTATGTCGCCGGTGGCTTTATGCTGTATATCAACCGCCGAATGACATTAGAAGCTTGGGATATCGAACACCGGTTTAAAGCTCTGGGTTCATCGACTGCAGGTCATAGAAAGTCAAAAGCTCTAAAAAATGTAGCCTCGGGATCGGTGTTATGTGTTGTGCTCGTCATTGCACCTGTGCTGGTTCAGGATGCACAGGCACAAACAACACAAACAACAC
>CALDTX010000219.1 GCA_937923565.1 uncultured Granulosicoccaceae bacterium
TCCTTAACCCTCAATTTTTTATGAAGCTGACGCCCATAAAAACTAGAATGGTAATTTTCTGAAATGGCACGCCCGACAGGATTCGAACCTGTTACCCTCGGCTTAGAAGGCCGATGCTCTATCCAAATGAGCTACGGGCGCCTGTAAACGGTCCGCCCTTGTCCCATGCCATTGGCTGAAACTTGTGGTTGGTCGGGAATGTAGGATTCGAACCTACGACCCTCTGCTCCCAAAGCAGATGCGCTACCAGACTGCGCCAATCCCCGACATTTGTGCCGAACACAATCCCCAATTATATGGGAGCTTTTACAAATAGTCAATTAAGAGACTGTGTTTCATTCCTGTTCTTCGATCCAATTCATTTGAATGGATTCGAGAATTTTTTCAGACGAATTATCAGGCTTATCGTCAAAACCTTCTAACGCCATCACCCAAGCATGTAAGTCAGTAAAACGTATATACCGAGGGTCTACATCCGGGTGTGCATCAACGAGCTCAATAGCTATATCGAGTGTATCGGTCCACTTCACTCGTGATTCTCCGACACCAGATTAATGGTGTAGTTAGGTATTTCAACAACTAAGTCTGCATCAGCCACAATCGCCTGACAGCTAAGCCGAGACTCGGTGTCCAAACCCCAGGCCTTATCAAGATAGTCTTCTTCGAGCTCATCAGCCTCATCCAGACTGCTGTAACCCTCTCGAATATGGACATGGCAAGTGGTGCAAGCACAAGACTTCTCACAAGCATGCTCGATGTCGACATCGTTGCGAAGCAAAGCATCGCAGATGGACACGCCTGGTTCAACAGCAAACTGCTTACCTTCCGGGCACATTTCTGGATGAGGTTTAACAACTATAGTGGGCATGGTTCTATCTCAATTTTATAGTATTTGGGCATTAGGTCATTGTGCTTCGCAGGCAACAGGCTCGCAAAGCTTTCAGACGCTCAGCACAAGGTTATTCTGGTTTCAGCATGGCGGATTCAACAGCGTCGATGTCTCTGCCGGCCATCATTTTTCTAACGCTAGCATTCATTCTACGCTCTACAAACTGCGCACTACCGACTTCCAACTGTTCGATGGCTTGTTTAATGATATCAACGTTATCGCCTTGCGCCGCTTTTTCTAACTGACTAACTTTGGTATCAATATCGGACCTTTCATCAGTCGACAAATGCTCATCTCCGTCGGCGGCCAGCGCGCTTGCAATTGCCTCAAGCACCCGTTTCGCATCCACTTGCTGCTCTGCAAGTGCTCGGCTAAGCATATCTTCTGAAGCATGCTCCATGGATGCTCGCAACATCTGCTCAATTTCTCCATCACTTAATCCGTACGATGGCTTTACATCGATAGAGGCTAACGCACCGCTTTCTTTTTCCAGCGCACTAACCGTTAGCAAGCCATCGGCATCTACCTGATAGAGCACTTGAATACGTACGGCGCCGGCAACATGTGCAGGTATTTCCCTAAGTTCGAAACGAGCCAGCGAACGGCAATCGGCCACCAGCTCCCTTTCACCTTGCACCACATGCAAAGCCATCGCAGTTTGACCGTCTTTATAGGTCGTAAATTCTTGCGCCCGGGCAATGGGAATTGTTGTGTTACGCGGAATTACTTTTTCTACCAAACCACCCATTGTTTCCAGCCCCAATGACAACGGGATTACATCGAGTAGCAATAAATCAGCATCGGGTTTATTCCCGGCTAAGACGTCAGCCTGAATTGCAGCGCCAACCGCCACAACTTGATCAGGGTCGATGTCAGTCAACACTTCACGGCCAAAAAATTCACCCACTCGGGTGCGTACCAGCGGTATTCGCGTGGAGCCACCCACCATAACGACGGCACCGATATCTTCCTTTTCTATACCCGCATCACGGATAACCTGACGACAAGGTGCCAGCGTTTTCTTAAACAGTGGCTCTATAATTTGTTCGAAATCGGCTAAAGACACACGACCTTTCACAGACTTACCATCGCTAAGCTCTATTGAGTAATCGCTTGATTCCTGGGACGACAGCGTTTCTTTCAAATGTTTTGCCAACACCAAGACAGCTTGTTGATCAGTAGGCTCTTGCGGCGCTGGCATATTATTTTGCCCGAGTATCCACGCCACCAAAGCGTGATCGAAGTCATCACCACCTAGAGCAGTATTACCGGCTGTAGCGAGTACTTCGAAAACTCCTCGTTGCATTTTTAGCAACGATATATCGAAAGTACCTCCACCCAAATCATAAATTGCAAAAGTGCCATCAGTGTTGCTGTCTAAACCATAAGCCACGGCTGCAGCTGTTGGCTCATTCAGCAACCTGAGCACATGAATACCGGCAAGTGCAGCGGCATCTTTGGTGGCTTGGCGCTGCGCATCATCAAAATAAGCCGGCACTGTGATTACAGCACCCACCAGCTCACCACCGAGCGAGCGCTCACCGATATCCCTTAACGATTTCAAAATACTGGCTGAAACATCAATGGCGGTTTTATTGCCTGCTTGTGTTTTAAACGCAGGTATCGAACCACCAGACGCGTCTATTTGATATCGTGCTGACAACAAGGTACCAACGACATCGTCAGCGCCTTTACCCATAAGCCGTTTCGCAGAACTGATTGTGTTTTGAGGATCAGTAACCGCGAGTGATTCAGCGGCCAACCCAACAATGACGTCACCGTTTTCGGCGTAGTGAACAACAGACGGCATCGACTGTTGCCCATTATCATCGGCCAACACCTTTGCATCACCGCTCAATACTGATGCAACTAATGAATTAGTTGTACCCAGATCTATACCAACGGCCAGCCGCTTTTGATGAGGCGCCTGCGATTCACCCGGTTCTGCAATTTGTAGCAATGCCACTTTTAAAAAATTCCAATGTTGCGGGCACGCATACTAAGCGTCGTCATCAAGGCGTGCCTCGATTACCCTTGATTCTTGTTTTAACTTTTCCAGAAACTGCCACTCTCTAACCACCGATCGGGCTGCGTCCCATTTTTGCTCAGTTGAAGATTGTAAAAACGCTTGGCTGGTTTTTTCAATACTGGCCGTCAACTGCTTGCGAACAGATTCAACCGCTGCGTAAGGGTCGGTCGATTGAGCAACATCTGCTAATGCTTCTCGCAATTCCATTTGCTCCATTAAAAACATTGGCGACATATGCGTATCTGTTTCTTCATCTATCGAGATACCGTTTAGCTTCAGAAGGTAGGTAGCCCGCGATAAGGGCTTACTCAATGTTTGGTAAGCTTCATTGACAAACCCTGCAGCCTGCATTGACCAACGCCGTTCGTTGTCGCCGGCTGAGGCAAATTTGTCTGGGTGAAGAACACGCTGCAAAGATTGATAGCTCGCGTCTAATTGTTCAATATCGATTTCAAATTGAACATCAAATTCAAACAATTCAAAATAGTTGTTGGAAAAATCGACCAGCATATTGCAGTGTTCTAACGATAAACGGCCTGCTAAACAGGCCGTTAGATTTCTCGGTAACGACAACCGCATCGACAACACATGCTGCGCGGCCCATGTAGTTGCTATTGCTTGTGACTAAATATTAAAACTCTCTCCACAACCGCATTCATCTTTGACATTCGGGTTGTTGAACTTAAAGCCTTCATTTAAGCCTTCTTTGGCAAAATCGAGCTCCGTACCATCCAGATATACAAGGCTTTTTGGGTCGACAACGACTTTAATATCGTCGTGCTCAAATACAGCGTCGTTGGCAGCAAGCTCATCTGCAAACTCAAGCACATATGCCATGCCTGAGCACCCGGTTGTTCGCACAGCCAATCTTAAGCCAATGCCTTTACCACGCTTTGCAATGTAACTGCGCACGTGCTCGGCAGCGCGATCTGTCATTGTTATAGCCATTTGCGCCCTCCTCGCAATCTAGATGTTCAATTCGAAAAACACTAACAACTGTTTATGCACTGGCAGCCGATTTTTCACTGGCTTGAGCATCACGCTTCGCACGAATGTCAGCAATGGCAGCAGCAATAGCATCTTCGGCCAACACAGAACAGTGAATTTTTACGGGTGGCAAAGCAAGCTCTTCAGCAATGTGTGCGTTTCTGATTTCTGCAACTTCGTCTAACGTTTTACCTTTAACCATCTCAGTGACTAAAGATGATGACGCGATTGCTGAACCACAACCGTAAGTTTTAAATTTTGCGTCTTCGATAACACCTTCTTCTGATACTTGAATTTGAAGGCGCATAACGTCTCCACAAGCAGGCGCTCCAACCATACCGGTACCAACGTTCGGTGAATCTTTATCTAGAACACCAACGTTACGTGGGTTTTCGTAGTGATCAAGTACTTTGTCGCTATAAGCCATTTTAGTTCTCCAAAAAGTTCAGTTATTTAATTAGCGGTGCATAGACCAAGCTAATTTTATGTATTTCAGGCATTTGCCTGTTGATCGAGGTTAATGATGAGCCCATTCAACAGAGTCGAGATCAATACCTTCTTTATGCATATCCCATAGTGGCGACAATGCCCGCAATTTCTCTACCGCTTCACGTACTTTCGCAATGGTGAAGTCGACTTCTTCTTCAGTGCTAAAACGGCCCATCGTAAAACGAATTGAACTGTGAGCCAATTCATCATTCCGACCAATCGCTCGTAAAACGTATGACGGCTCCAAGCTGGCACTAGTACACGCAGAACCACTGGATACGGCAATGTCTTTGAGAGACATAATTAAGCTTTCGCCTTCTACAAAGTTGAAACTGATATTCAGGTTACCCGGTATGCGTTGTTCCAGATCACCATTAAGGTAGATCTCTTCCATATCTTTTACGCCTTCCCACAGACGGTCTCGAAGCGAACGCATACGCTCATTTTCTGTTTCCATTTCTTCGTGAGCAATGCGGAAACTTTCACCCATTCCAACAATTTGATGGGTTGGAAGCGTACCAGAACGCATACCACGTTCGTGACCACCACCATGAATTTGAGCTTCAATACGGATACGAGGCTTCCGTCGTACATACAACGCACCTATGCCTTTTGGTCCGTATACTTTGTGAGCACACAAAGACATTAGATCGACATTCATTTCATCGACGTCAATAGCGACTTTGCCCGGGCTTTGCGCTGCATCAACATGGAAAATAATACCTTTTTCGCG
>CALDTX010000220.1 GCA_937923565.1 uncultured Granulosicoccaceae bacterium
TACGAAGGTGCTTCGTGTCGGCCGGTGCCATCAAAGACCAGCACGTTATCGCACAGTTTCACCTCTCCACTTAGTACGTCCCAACCGCTAGTGCAATAGGCCTCACCATCCATCGTGCTCATGTTCGGTAGGCCGCCTGTGGCATTAATGACGATATCGGCTTGGTAGTCTGTGATGTTTTTTTCTTCGGCAAAAAAGTTGCACTGAATGCTTACGTTTAAATGTTCAAGTTCTGCGATACGCCAATCGATCACCTGCGACATATCTTGTCGCCAGCGGTTTTTCTTCGCTAATAGCAGTTGACCGCCTAACTGTGCTGCAGCCTCCCAAAGCGTAACGTTGTGGCCTCTCTGTGCAGCCACTCTGGCAACTTCTAAGCCTGCTGGTCCTCCACCCACTACCAGAACTTTCTTTGCATGGGTAGCCATGTTGCTTATTTTTTGCGGTAGAAATGTTTCTCTTCCTGTGGCTACGTTATGTAAGCAAGAGGGTCTTTTATGCATGCAATGGCTAGCGCCGATACAGGGTCTGATTCTGTGTTCTTCGCCGCGGGCTATTTTATTGACTATTTCCGGGTCAGCGATGTGTGCTCGTGTCATTGCCACCATATCGAGGATATTGCTTTTTAAAGCGTATCTTGCACTGGCTATATCGACGATTCTGGCTGCATGAAAAATCGGTACATTGATTTCCTGTTTAATGATTTTCATGTTCTCTAAGAACGGTGAAAGCGGTTGCGTCATGCCGGGCATGTTGTATTCGGCGAGCGTAATTTCTGTATCCATTCGTCCGAACACACAATTAAGAAAATCAATGGCTCCTTCGTTTTGCAGTATTTGCGCTATAGTAATAGCGTCATCAGTGCTTAAGCCGCCGCGGTCTTCAAACATTGACATTCGCATGCCAACCAGAAAATCGTCGCCAACTTGATTTTTGATTTCGTTGTGAACTTCGAGCGCAAAGCGAGCACGGTTCTCTACACTACCGCCGTATTTGTCGGTTCGTTGGTTAGTGTACGGAGAAAAGAATTGTCCGATTAAATGGGCGCCAGCGTGAGTTTCGATGCCATCCAGACCGCCTTCGTAGCATCGTTTCGCTGCTGCCCCGAAAGATTTAATTACCCTTTGGATGTCGTGATTATCCATAACTCTGGGAACGCCTCTATGCAATGTTTCGCGAATTGCGCTTGGCGCTATTGTGGGTAGCCAGTTATCAACCAAGGCATTACCGCGCCTGCCTAAATGCGTTATTTGACACATTATCGCTGTACCATGAGCGTGTATGCGATCGGAAAACTGTTGCAGGTAAGGAATAACTTCGTCGTTGTCTACCCTGAGTTGTTCAAAAACATTGGGTGAATCTGGGGCAACGTTGGATGAGCCACCAAACATGGTTAAGGCTAATCCGCCTTTGGCTTTCTCTTCGTGATAACGTTGATAACGTAAGCCGGGCAGGCCGCCATCGCCCATGCCGCATGCATGACTGGTACTCATGATGCGATTTTTAAGGGTTGTATTTTTTATTTTTAAAGGCGAAAAAATGGGATCTGTGGTGCTGCTGTATTTTGAATTATTCACCACGTGACTTCCTTGAGTTAAATAAAAACAGATTAAAAACGGCCTTTTTGCTCTGCACCTGCATAAAATATTTTTGATAGTTCGTTGTTTGCTTGTTCCCTAAACGCGATATCGGAGTCTTGCATAGCCGTACTAATGCGTGGGCGGTGCTGGTGATAACCGAATGGATCTTCTCCACGCGCTTGTTGTACAAATATGCTACCAATAACTTGATCAACGTCAGCGCCAATGTAGCTTTGAATCGCAAAGCCAACTCGCCTGGATTGACTTAAATTTGGCCCGGAACCATGCACAACACGAGGGTGGTGCAATGATAGCTGGCCTGGTTGAAGCTCAACGGGAACAGTACGTGATTCATCAACGTTGGGGACTGTTTGCCCGCGGGTGAGTAAATTGTTTTTGCCGTATGTGTCTTCATGAACCAATAACTCTCCTTTGTGTGATCCTGGCATCATGCGCATACAACCGTTTTGAGTTGTTGCCGGTGACAATGCCAGCCACGCTGTTACCCAGTTGTGCGGCTCCAGCCCAATATAGCGAGCGTCTTGGTGCCAACTAATGAAGCCTTCGTTTTCTGGCTCTTTAATAAATAGTGTAGTTCCGCAGACTAATATATTGGAGCCAATCAGGCTCTCTACTGCATTGAGTATGGCGTTATTGTGCGTGAGATTATCGAGTATGGGAAGCACATAATGCGCATTGTTCCGGCCCGACCCACTAAGGGCATCAGGCCAACGTTTTTCGGCGTCTTCGAGTTCTTCAAGGCACTGCGCTGCTTCAGCTTCTGAGAGAATATCGATGGGAGCAACGTAACCATGGTCGTTATAGTGCTTTATTTGAGCTTCAGAGAGCCCCCCTGGTTGCTGCGTGGATTTACTCATAAGTTTGCCAGTTTGCTAGTTCGACGCTGAGAATATCTGCTATCGTGCAACAAAACTTGCAGGTGTACAACTATAATTCATTGGTGAAAACGACACATAAAATGGCCAGAAAACAGCCGATTTGGGCGGTTGGCCTAATGACCGGCACCGTGCTTGATGGCGCTATAGACGTTGCTATTTTAAAAACTGATGGTGAGTCTATCCACGAGTTTGGTCACCACGCAATGGTGCAATACCAGCCCTCCGTTATCGAGCTACTGTTTGAAACACTAGAGGCTGCTAAACAGTGGCAGTTTGAAGGGCCAGAGCCTGCAATATTTAAACTGGCCGAACATAAAATTACCCTTGCCCAAACGGCTGCAGTCAAGGAGGTCGTTAGGCAAAGCCAACTAAGCTTAAATGAGATTGGTTTGGTTGGTTTTCATGGACAAACTGTTCTACACCATAGCGCTCAAGAAAATCAAAAAGGACAAACCCGACAGTTGGGTAACGGGTCTGAGATGGCCAAGCAGCTCGGAGTGCCTGTTGCTTTTGACTTTCGGTCTGCCGACGTTCAAGCAGGCGGGCAGGGAGCGCCGTTGTGTCCTGCCTACCATCTAGCGCTACTTCGGCATTTAAACTTGGATGCGAATAGCGCCATGTTAAATCTGGGTGGTGTCGCCAACATTACCTGGTGGGATGGTAAGCATGAGCTGGCAGCTTTTGATACTGGCCCAGCCAACGCACCGCTCAACGACTTTATTAACCAATGTGGTTTGGGGTGTATGGATAAAGACGGAGGCCTTGCTGCCAAAGGTTCGGTTGATGAAGCTAAGCTGAAAGCCTTATTAAAGCACCCTTACTTCACCAAAGCTTACCCTAAATCCTTAGACCGGTTTGATTTCACAGCAAGCCTAGTAAAAGGCTATAGCGCAGAAGATGGCGCAGCGCTACTAACCGCGTTTATTGCAGCATCAGTAAATGCAGGGCTAAACCTTTTGCCACATCGACCGGCTCAATTAATCGTATGCGGTGGCGGCGCACATAACCCCACTTTATTAAACGAAATTTCAAGTAGGGCACGGGTACGTGTGCTGAAAGCCGACAACTTAGGATTGCGTTCAGATGTATTGGAAGCTGAATGTTTTGCGTACTTAGGGGTACGAACCCTCTATGGCATGCCTATCAGTTTTCCCAATACAACCGGCGTTTTAAAACCTCTAACAGGTGGACAACTAACACGATGAAAAAATCAGCAAAGCTTGTGCTTATTACAGGCGTTAGCCGTGGTTTGGGTAAAGCAATGGCAGAAGAGTTCATTGCGCAAGGTCATGTTGTTATTGGTTGCGCTCGCAGTGAAGATGCCGTTGCTGAGCTTACCCGTGTCTTCGCAGCCCCTCACCGGTTCGATACCGTAAACACGGCCAACCCTGAACAGGTTAATCAATGGGCAAATTCGGTTGTGGAGTCTTGCGGCACACCAGACATCATTATCAACAACGCTGCTATCATCAATCCCAATGCGCCTTTGTGGGAAGTGGATGAACCCGCTTTTTCTCAGTTGATTGATGTCAACATCAAAGGTGTTTTTAACGTAATTAAAGCTTTTCTGCCGGCTTTACTAAAAGCTAACAGAGGCACGCTGGTGAACTTGAGTAGTGGGTGGGGTCGATCAGTGTCTGCTGATGTTGCCTCTTATTGTGCCAGTAAGTGGGCTATCGAAGGTATGACGCAAGCATTGGCGCTGGAATTACCCGACTCACTGGTGGCTGTACCATTAAACCCCGGTGTTATTAATACGCAAATGCTGCAAAGCTGTTTTGGAGAACAAGCGGATAACTGTATTGATACCGTTCAGTGGGCCAAAATCGCCGTGCCGTTTATTCTGGCTATTTCGAAGGCAGACAATGGTAAATCGTTAACCGTTCCGGCTTAGCACAACAAATTAACTGCAATGAATAGTCAAAACCTGATAACGGGCTGTGTGGTCGCGCTGGTTGGATTTTTCAGTTCCTTTGCGATTGTATTGCACGGGCTGGTGAACGTTGGAGCCAGTAGCGAGCAAGCTGCCTCGGGTTTAATGATGGCATCGGTTGCCATGGGTATATCAGGCGTTGTTCTGAGTTTGTGGAAAAAGCAACCCATTAGTTGCGCATGGTCAACTCCAGGTGCAGCCTTTCTTGCAACCACAGGATTGGTTGATGTTGGTATGGGTGCAGTGGTGGGTGCTTTTATTTTTGCCGGCCTGCTAACGGTTATCGCCGGGCTTTGGAAACCGCTAGGCAAGCTTGCTGCTGCTATTCCGGCTGCTTTAGCGCAAGCGATGTTGGCCGGTGTTTTATTTGCTCTGTGTATCGTGCCGTTCAAAGGAATGGTTGACGCACCGTTAATCGCTATTCCAATTGTACTGGTGTGGTTTGTGGCCAGTCGCATTAGCCGTTTGTATGCCGTGCCTGCGGCTGTAGTGGCAGCGGTTATCACAGTACTGATGAGTCCACAATTCAGCATGCCTGAAATACCGTCTATGCTGGCTAGTCCTGTGTGGGTAAAGCCTGTATTTTCATGGCAAGCGATTGCGGTAATTGGCGTTCCATTTTTTATAATCAGTATGGCCACGCAGAACATTCCGGGTGTTGCCATACTGAAGAGCTATGGTTATACGCCCAAGCCAGGGCCTTTGTTTGCAAGTGTTGGTTTGGCCAGTGCGTTATCGGCACCGCTTGTCGCTATTAGCACATGCGTTGCGGCGATAACACTTGCTATGTGCGCTAACGAAGAATCACACCCTGATCCCCATAAGCGGTATTGGTCGGCTGTGGTTGCCGGTATTGCTTATTGTGTGTTGGGTTTATTTGCCGGTGTTATCGCGCTTATTGCAGCGGCCGCACCAGCCTTTGCCGTTGCCACGCTGGCAGGTGTTGCATTATTTGGTGTTTTTTCCAATGCGCTGTCGGTTGCATTGGAATCTACTACCTACCGGGAAGCATCGGCAATCACGTTTCTGGTGACAGCCTCTGGCGTTTCCATGTTTGGTTTAGGTGCCGCTGTAACGGGTTTGCTAGCGGGATGTATTATTCAGTTAATAGCCAATCGTCGCACTCAGAACAAAGCGAGCTCTCAGGGCGCCGCAAAATAAGCATTGGGTTTAACGTCAGTCAACAGTGATAACAATATTGCCGGTGTGTTGTTTATCAATAAACGCCTGTTGTGCGGTTCTTAATTCTTCTAATGGGTAACTGGCTGCTAAAAGCGGTTTAATTTCATTTTTTTCAATGTAAGTAATAAGGTTGCGAAAAATTTTCGGTTCAACAACCGTTGAGCCTGTAAAGGTTAAGTCGTTTAAATAGAAGGTACGCAAGTCCAGGTTAACGATGGGGCCGGCGATGGCGCCAGAGCAGGTGTAGTAACCACCTCGTTGTAAACAGCTTATTAGCGAATCGAAACTGTCGCCACCAACAATATCGGCAACGACGCTAATCGTATCCTGACCTATCGCCGCTTTCAACGCCTCAGCAAGATTGCTTGGGTTTCTTGGTAGCAGCGCATCTGCGCCGAGTTCCTTTAGCATGGCGTGTTTAGCTTCAGAGGCCAGGCCAACCACGGTTGCACCACGGCGTTTAGCCAGTTGAATAAGTGCTGAGCCAACACCGCCTGAAGCACCTGTAATGAGTACCGTATCTTTTTCACCGACGTTGGCGCGGGTTAACATGCCTTCGGCTGTTGTATAGGAGCAAGAGAAGGTGGCTAACTCTGCATCGCTAAAACGACTGTCGACAACACCAACGTTGCGATGATCTGTAACGGTGTATTCCGCGAAACCACCGTCGCACTCTGAGCCATAGTAGGCCGTGGTGTTTTTGTTGAGTGGATTGTCCCAGTCTCGTAGCCAGTTATCGGTAATAACGCGTTTGCCAATAAGCGAGGGGTCAGCGTTTTTGCCTACATCTGCCACATAGCCGCAAACATCGGCACCTTGAATTCTTGGGAAACTGATGGGCGCGCCTCCCCAAGTTGGGTCGTCTTCGCTCACTTCTGCGTAGGCGTCGCCGGTGGTTGCTTCGCTAACGGCTTTTGAATACCAGCCTGAACGCGTATTAATATCGGTATTGTTCATCCCGCAAGCCGCCACTTTTATCAAAACCTGATTCTCCGATGGCGTTGGCACCGGCCAGTCAGAGTGAAATTCCAGCTTTTCTAAGCCACCATGGCCCGTCAGCACCATGGCTTTCATGCTGTTTGGAATTGAACTCATTTTGCCGACTCCTCGTGTTAGGTTAGACAAGTTGTTTTAATCGATTTAGGATGAGTGCATAGTAACAGGCGTTGTATTATCCTGCTTAAGGCACTAATGGATTTAAATGCCAATTTCTTACTCTTGCGAACCCGAAACTCATGGCTACAGAAACTACAAAACCGGTTGTGATATCAGTACCAGAGCCTCGCTCTCTCGATCTGATATTTACACCGGCGCAAAAAGCTAACTTGTTTGATCGTTATCAAATAATCGAAACCACAGAAGCGCATTTTGATCAGCTGTCGCCACAAGTGCTTGCCAGTGCTCGTTACATCCTGGGTCAGCCACCACTGTCACTTAAAACCCTACAGGCGATGCCATTGCTGAAGTGTGTTTTTAACGTCGAGAGTAATTTGATCGACAACATGCCGTACGACTATCTGTTTGAAAAAGGTATCTATGTGTTAACCACTGGTGCAGTGTTTGCGTTGCCAGTTGCTGAATTGGGTGTTGCAATGGCATTGAATCTTGCTCGCGATGTGGTGCATGCCGATGAACAATTCAAGCATGGCAGTGAGGTTTGGGGTTTTGAAAGTAATGCAAATGCGCGTTTGCTCACCGGATCGAACATTGGCATTATCGGGTTCGGCGAATTGGGCAAGGCGTTGGCTAAAGTGTTAAGCGGGTTTAATGCACAAATTAATGTTTACGATCCGTGGTTACCAGATTCCTTACTTGAAGAATCCGGTGTTAAACCCAGTCGCTTGGAAAACCTGTTGCAAAACAGCGACACCCTTTTTGTGGTGGCGGCGGTTACCAGCGAAAACCAGAAATTCCTGGGTGCCAATGAGCTTAAAAAAATGAAAACCGGTGCAGCCTTAGTTTTGCTCAGTAGAGCTGAAGTTGTCGATTTCGATGCGCTGATGGATGCCGTGTCTGCAGGTGCTATTGTGGCGGCCAGTGATGTATTCCCGGAAGAGCCTTTGTCTTTAAATCATCGTGTACGCGGGTTAAAAGGTTTCGTTCGGTCGGCACATCGAGCGGGTGCGTTAGATTCTGCCTTTAAAAAAATGGGCGATATGGTATTGGAAGATATGCAACTACTCGATCAGAATCTACCGCCCATGCGCTGCAAACGCGCAGAGAGAGAAACGGTTTCTCGAATGCGGTCTAAACCCGTTAGTATTAACTGATTAATATTAACTGATTAGTATTAGCTGACTACTCAGACCAGTAGACGAAATCGGAAAATCTGCATATTCGGTTAGTATTTGTAAAAGAGAAATCTGCATATTCAGGCCAGTAGTCGACCTAAGGAAATCTGCTTACCTAACCTTTAAAATTAAGTGCGCACTTATATGACGAATTCTAATAAGCCATCAACACCGAATATACTTTTTATTCAAACTGACCAGTTAACCGCATTTGCACTGGGGGCTTATGGTTGTGAATTTGCTAAAACGCCGCATATCGATGCATTGGCACACAACGGAGCGGTGTTCGAGAATGCTTATTGCAATTTTCCGTTATGCGCGCCATCACGATATTCCATGGCATCGGGTCAATTGGCATCAAGAATTGGTGCTTACGATAATGCAGTTGAGTTTCCGGCTTCCATTCCAACCTATGCTCACTACTTGAGATCGTTTGGCTACCAAACCTGCCTTTCAGGCAAAATGCATTTTGTAGGGCCAGACCAACTACACGGTTTTGAACAGCGCTTAACGCCCGATATTTATCCCGCTGATTTCAGCTGGGCACCTAACTGGAAAAACGAAGGTCAGCGCGACACATCCGATACCACAGGCGTTACGGTTTCAGGAAAGTGTTTAGACAGCGTGCAGTTAAAGTACGACAATCTTGTACAGGAAAGAGCGCTCGACAAGCTCACCGAGCTGTCGAAATCAAGTGACCAACGACCTTTCTTTTTACAAGTGTCCTATACACATCCACACGACCCTTATCTGTGTTTACCTGAACATTGGGACCTATACGACGATGTGGATATACCGTTGCCCTCAATAGGGGCAATGCATAGCTCAAAGCACGATGTGCATTCAGCGCGCATACTGAAACAACACAGTATGCTCGATTTTGAATTTGACCAAAACGATATACGACGTGCACGAAGGGCTTACTTTGGATCGGTAAGTTATATCGATGACTGTGTGGGTGAATTGGTATCAATGCTGGAACAGCTGAACCTACGAGAGAACACCATTGTTGTTTTTACTTCTGATCACGGTGAAATGATGGGTGAGCGTGGCATGTGGTTTAAGAAAACGTTTTTCGAACCGGCAATGCGTATTCCGTTAATTGTAAACAATGCGTCGCGTTTCTCACCAACACGTATAGAAACACCAGCCTCCTTAGTCGATTTGTTGCCCTCGTTTATGGCGTGGGCAAGTGCAGGTCAATGGCGTGCGATTATAGAACCGTTAGATGGCCATGATTTAACACCGTTTATTCTCGGTGAACAAACAAATTTGAATAGGACCATTCGCGCAGAGTATCTGAGTGAAACAACACCAGCGCCTATTTATATGATTAAAAAAGGTCAATACAAATTTGTTTACTCCGTTGAAGATCCCTTATTGCTGTTTGATCTGGATAGTGATCCTGACGAAACTGCGAATATTGCATCGCTTACTTCAATGAAAGCTGTGGTTGAAGAGTTTAAACATGACATTGAACAGCATTGGGATAACACTGCGTTAACCGATGCCATTCTGCTAAGCCAAAGCCGACGTCAACTCATTATTGCAGCCAGTAAGTTTGGTCACAAAGATTACTGGGACTACGATGAAGGCAGTATCGAAAGCGTTCCCTGGTATAGGGGCTTGCAGGGCTATAATCAGTGGGCATATGACTACACACCAGAAGATCAGGAGTAGAACCGACCATGGCACCACCGTTTAAAAAAGAAGAGTATACAGAGCGTTTGCGGCAAGTACGCGCTGTAATGAGTGATAACAACTTCGATGTACTCATCATCGGTGATCCAGCAAATATCAATTGGCTTAGCGGTTACGATGCGTGGTCGTTTTATACGCCGCAGATTATGGTCGTTGATTTGCACAGAGGTCCATTTTGGCTCGGTCGCGAAATGGATGCTGGGGCCGCCTCATTCACCACGTATTTATCGCCTGAGCAGTTAGTGCCGTTTCCGGAAAATTATGTGCAACAGAAGAACAGCCATCCAGCCCAGTTTATGGCGCAATGGCTACAATCTATGGGCTACGACAAACAAAGCATTGCTTATGAAAGTGATGTTTACTTTTTAACACCGGCAGCGGTTGAGCATTTGCGTAAAGGCTTGCCCAACAGCCGTTGGAAAGATTCTGAACTTCTGGTTAATTGGATAAGGCTAATTAAAAGCCCGGCTGAAATAGCCCTGTTAAAACAGGCATCCATGATAGCCGCCGAAGCTATGCACACAGCCTTCAACGGTGTAGAGCCAGGTGTTAGGCAATCTGATCTTATGGCCGATGTGGTAGCGGCTCAAATCCGTGGCACGCCTGAGTTTGGTGGCGACATGACAGCGCTGCACCCGTTGGTGTTAGCCGGTGAAGCGGCTGCAACTGCGCACCCTATGTGGACCGACGCAACTTTCGAGAAGGATCAAACGATCGCGTTTGAACTTGGCGGATGCCGTAAGCGTTATAACGTTGGTCTTGCCCGAACTGTGCACTTAGGCAAGCCTTCGAAAACATTAAGTACTACTGCTACCGCTGTAGAAGAAGGTATGGCCGCCGTATTGAACAGTATGAAAGCCGGTGTGTTGTGCTGTGATGTCCATGCGGCCTGGCAAACGGTACTAGACCAATATGGTTTAGAGAAAAAGAGCAGAATAGGCTATTCCATTGGCGTTGGCTATTCGCCTGATTGGGGCGAACACACCATCAGTTTCCGTGCAGATGATCGCAATGTGTTGCCCGAGAATGCGGTTGTACATATTATCTTGGGTATGTGGATGGACGGTTGGGGTATGGAGTTAAGCGAAACCATTCATGTACAGGAAGGCGGTGCGCAATGCTTAACGCAGTTTCCGCGGAATGTACACGTGAAGCAGTAGTTGCTTTTTCGAAAGCTAACTGCCTGGCTAAGCTAGCCCTTAGATAAGTGCATGGCCAGTTTGCTCAGAAAATCCAAACCCGTTTTTATTTCCTCCTCGGTAATAAATTCATCGGCCTTGTGCGCACGATCAATACTGCCCGGACCAAACACAACGGTTGAAAATCCGTCGTCGCTAAAATACCCAGCATCGGTACCAAACGACACAACGTCACGGCTATTGAGCCCGGTTATTTGTGAGATCAATGCTTGAGCGTCTTCAGAGTTAGCATCATTAAGCGCAGGCACAGCGACCTCGTTAATAATATCTATTCTTGCATCAGGGTTAATCGCACGCATGGCGGGTAGGAGTTCGCTTTGTGCGTATTGCTCTAGCTCTGTAATAACCAAGCTACCGTCTTCATTCGGCATAGGCCGAAATTCCCATTTGAAATTGCACCAACCGGCGGTTGCGTTGGTGGCTGTGCCACCCTCAATAGTGCCTACGTTAATGGTGCAATAGGGCGGATCAAAAGGTGAGTCTGGGTGAGGGTTTGCCGCAAACCGTGCACCAATTTCTTCTATTTTAGCAATAAGCTTTACCGCCACAGAGATAGCACTTACGCCGATACTGGGGTTACTCGAATGGGCTTCCTGGCCAATGATTTCTGTACGCATTTCATAACCGGCTTTGTGCCCGGTAATCAGTTTCATTTGCGTTGGTTCGCCAACAATAACCATACGCGGTCGAAACGATTCTTGCGCTAAACTTTTTAGTAATACTGGCATGCCATAGCCACCGGTTTCTTCGTCGTAAGAGAATGCGATGTGAATGGGTTTGCTTAGCTTGGCTGATTTAAACACCGGCACGGATGCCAGCACACAGGCCAGAAAGCCTTTCATGTCTACAGAGCCACGGCCATAAAACCGGTTATCTATTTGCGTTAACGAAAAAGGATCAGTGTTCCAACGTTGGCCTTCAACAGGAACCACATCGGTGTGACCACTTAGCACAACGCCGCCATCGACATGCGGGCCAATGCTTGCAAAAATATTGGCCCTTTCGCCAGCTTCATCGTAGCTCAACGTTGACTCGATGCCCTGATCTTTAAGGTAGTTGCTGATGTAGCTGATGATGTCGTGCGTTGGCCGCCCGGAAATGCTGTCGAAGCTAACTAGTTGTTGCAGAATATCGACGGTATTTTTGAAGGTGTTTGTCATCTGATCGGCCTGTTTGGAGCGTTTATGAACTGCCCCAGTATGCTGGGGTTGAAACTTTATGATATCGTATAGTTCAGCCTAAAATTTAAGGATTTCACATGGACGTGAATGATCAATGCCCGCGCTGCGCGGCAACTCGACGATCTTGGGTACGCGATGGTTTCTATTCGCGGCTCGACGACGCTAAGCGTATTCAACGCTGGCTATGCAAACAATGCGGTAAGAAGTTCTCCTCCGCAACGTTCAAACCTACCTACCGGCAGAAAAAACGGCGTATCAATTCAACCGTTCGATTTGGCTTCGGTAGCAACTTGTGCCAACGTGATATTGCCGAGTTAGTCGGCGTTAACGTTAAAACCATTGCAGCTCGATTGATTTGGCAAGCCAAGCTCTCCAGGGCCAAAAATCAACGCTACATTCAAGCGTTTATCGCAAAGCATGGCGACATTAAAACCGTGCAATTCGATGATTTAGTGACCTTTGAGCACACCAACTGCAAGCCACTGACAGTACCT
>CALDTX010000221.1 GCA_937923565.1 uncultured Granulosicoccaceae bacterium
TAATGCGCTAGACAACATAAACGTTGGGCCACTGATATCCAACCGGCAAAAAGAAATTGTTGAAAATTTTCTGGCACAAGGCTCAGATTTAAACGTAGTGGCAAAAGGTGAGTTGCATGACAACGCGCATCGTAACGGACACTATGTGCTTCCCACTTTATACGCAGACGTTGATCCAAACCATACTCTGGCCCAACAAGAAATATTCGGACCGGTGCAGGTGCTGATTCCCTTTAAAGATGAAGACGAAGCTATCGCTATTGCCAACGGCACGGATTATGGTTTAGTGGCATCAGTATGGACGGCGAACGGTGCCCGGCAAATGCGTATGGCAAAGTCTTTACGGGCCGGTCAGGTGTTTGTGAATAATTACGGTGCCGGTGGTGGAGTAGAGCTACCGTTTGGTGGTGTTGGCAAGTCGGGTCATGGTCGGGAGAAAGGGTTTGAAGCGTTGTATGGGTTTTCAACACTGAAAACCGTCGCCGTGAAGCACGATTAGAACTGCCCCAGTTGTTTAGTACGCATATAGGTAGAAAAATATGGCAAACGATAAAAAACTAGCCAATCAAACGGCATTAATCACCGGTGCCGCCTCGGGTTTTGGCGAAGGCATCGCCCGAAAATTCGCAGCCGAAGGTGCGAACATCATTGTGGCTGATATCAACGGTGAGTTGGCCGAAGCCGTTGCTAACAGTATTGGTGAACAAGCCATTGCAGCAACTGTTGATGTATCAAATAACGAAAGCGTTGCAAACCTTGCTGCCCTGCTTAAGCACAAACAATGGCCCGTGGATATTCTGGTGAACAACGCAGGTGTTACCCATTTACCCGCCGAGTTGGATGCCATCACCGAAGACGACTTCGACCGCGTGTTTAAGGTTAATGCGAAGTCGGTGTTTTTAATGTCAACGCACTTTATACCAGCCATGAAAGCTCGGCAGTCGGGTGTGGTTTTAAACATTGCCTCCACCGCCGGCATTAGCCCCCGACCCAGACTAAGCTGGTATAACGCGTCCAAAGGTTGGATGATTACGGCCACCAAGTCGATGGCGGTAGAGCTGGCACCGTTAGGCATTCGGGTTAACGCCATTAATCCTGTGATTGGTGAAACACCGTTAATGCAATCCTTTATGGGTGAAGACACCCCTGAAATGCGTGCCAAGTTTATGAGCACCATTCCGTTGGGTCGTTTTTCCACACCAGAAGATATTGCTAACGCCGCATGCTTTTTATGTTCCAGTGAAGCCAGCATGATCACAGGTGTTGCCATTGAAGTGGATGGCGGTCGTTGCATATGATGCATGTCGGCGCTCAGAACCTCATCACCGATGTGGATGGAATTTTGGTGGGGAACGCGCAGTGTCAGCAGTTAAAGTCTGGCGTGAGTGTGCTCAGCGCCGATGCACCGTTTATAGCAGGCGTATCGGTGATGGGTGGTGCGCCCGGCACTCGCGAAACCGATTGTTTGCAACCTGAGAACTTGGTGGATCAAGTTGATGCCTTAGTACTCTCTGGTGGGTCTGCGTTTGGTCTTGATGCAGCCTCAGGTGTTGCCGATGCGTTGGCTCGTCAAAACAAAGGCTATCAAGTGGGTTCAGTGAGCGTGCCAATTGTGCCGGCTGCTATTTTGTTCGACTTACTCAACGGTGGCGATAAGCAATGGCCATCGAACCCGTATAAGGCGTTGGGCGAACAAGCGTTTAATCATCTAACAAAAGAGTTTGCGCTTGGTTCCGTGGGCGCAGGCACAGGTGCAACCACCGCTACATTAAAAGGCGGTTTGGGTTCTGCCAGTATCGTTTTGCCGAACGGCTACACCGTGGGTGCATTGGTTGCTGTGAATCCTCATGGCAGTGCTGTTGTTGATGATGGGCCTAACTTTTGGGCAGCACCTTATGAGGTTGGCAATGAATACGGCGGTTTAGGTGTGGCCAGCCCCAGTAATAGTTTAGCCATGCCGGTGAGTCATAAACGCGCAGCATTCGAAGCCAAGTCGAACACCACCATTGCTATAGTGGCAACCGATGCCGTACTCACGAAAGCACAAGCGAAACGTTTTGCGGTTGCCGCGCACGATGGTATGGCCAGAGCGCTTTATCCTTCGCACACTTTATTAGACGGCGATTTAGTGTTTGGGGTTTCTACAGCGCGTAAAGCGCTAGCGTCGGACATTCCCGATTTATTAGTGTTAGGTCACGCTGCGTCCTTGTGTTTAGCAAGAGCCATTGCACGTGGAGTTTTTCATGCAACTGAACACAACGGTGACATCCTGCCTTGTTGGCGTAGCCAACACTTAGCGTCTAACTAATTCGCGGGTTTTAAAAACGCCAAAACACTCTGCACAAACTCAAGCGGATTCTCCCACTGCAATGAGTGTCCGGCATCGCTAATCACTTGCAATTGAACATTAGGCATATCGCCGTAAACCTGCTGCATTTCTTTGGGTGGAAAAAGTCGGTCCTGATCGCCGGTAACAGCTAAAACGGGGTAATCCAACTGGCTTGGTTTTGGTAAGTCGAGGCAATCCTGGAGTAGGCGTATTTGTGTTTTGAAAGCGGCTAACGATTGTTTATGGGGGTAGCTTGCTGCCATTTCGGCCATAGCAATCGACATACTTGGGTCGGCGAAAAAATCATCCCTGAAAATTAAGTAAAAGTAGAGCTTGAACCAGTCTAGTTCGTTGTCTTCTGTACGCAGTGAAATTAGGGTATTAAATAGATCAACGCGCGCAGTGATCGTGTTGAATCCTGCTGAAGCTACTACGAGTGAGCTAATGCGTTGCGGGTGTTTTGTAGCGAAATGCCAGCTGAGCATGGCGCCTAGAGAGTGACCAACCATGGCCAGTTTTTCGATATTTAAGTGGTCGAGCAGTGCTTCAATATCCGCAACCACGGTATCGGCGCGTAGTTCTGTAGGTATGGGGTTTGTTCTGCCGGTGCAGCGTATGTCTATAGCGATAACATCAAACTGTGCCGTGAGCGGTTTCCAGATAGAGCGCCATGTTGCGCTATCGCTGCCCACGCCTGGTATTAGCAGTAGCGGAGTTCCCTGACCAGCGCGCTCGTAGTACAAATTAACGGCGTTAGTCTGGAGGTAAGGCATAACGAGGGTATGGGTATTGCGTTGATGCAGTAGCTACAACGCAGCCGAGGCTTAGCCCTTAGCGGTATGTGCGCAGTGGGAAATATGAAATGCCTGCCATATCCAGAGAAGGTGCACCCGGGTAGCCGCGCTGAGCTGCCAATGAATACCAACGTACCGCATCGCTCATTGCTTCGTTGGCTGCCGCTGGAGCAAAGGCCAGCGATGCAGCTTCTTTGGCGTAACTTTCACCGAGCTGGACTTGCGCCAAGCGTTCACCTTTTTTGGCTTTTTCTTTCAAAGACTGCCGATCGAGTTTGGCCAGCTGCCGGCTTTCCTTTCTGACGTCCTTTTGTAACTTACTGGTGTTGGTGGAAATTAACGGTTTGTCAATTTCGCCGGCATCCACATTGGCACCATTTGCAGAAGCCGAAGACAAGCTGAAAAGAGCTAAAAGCAATACGCTGGAACAAAATAATACGGGTTTTAACATGAGCCGAAACTGGTTGATTTTGTTAATTATCCTGATATTTTAACGCCATTTTGCTTGCAGAAACGCGAGCTGTCAGCGCAGTAATCATAAGAATTTTGTGATGCAGCTCGAAGATTTGTATGGAAATTGCAATCTATCCGCTTGTATTGCCCCTGATGTGGGCGGATTTGTTCATTGGCAAGAGAAATTCAAATGTTTGACAAGATTCTGGCTTGGTGTGGAAACGTTCTGTTGGCAAGCGTTTTGGTGCTATTGGCATCTCAACAAGCCGTGTTTGCCCAATCAGAAACCGAGGGTACAGCGGCAACAACTATCGAAGAAGAGGGCAAAATCAGGGTTCCTCTGACAGGCACAGCGACCAGCAAAACCATCAGTGGATTGCAGATACAACCAACATCCTTTGATACCGGTTTGGTTGAGATTGGCGACAGTGCTCAGCAATCCATCGTAATCAAGCATGTCGGCGCTGCCGACTCGGATCCTATTTCGATTGAGTCTGCTGAACTGTTTGGCAAAAACAGCTCTGAGTATCAATCTGATTTCAACGGCTTTGTCACGCTTTATCCCGGTGAACAAACTGAGTTCAACGTGGTGTTCACACCGGTTGTGCCGGGTGTTAAATCGGCCGGTCAGTTAATGCAAATTACCGGGTCGACGGCGCCTTATGTGTTGCTGTTTAACGGCAAGTCGCGTTATCCATTAACCAGTGATCTCAGTGTAAACACCAACAAAGTGAATTTTGGTTCGGTGGTTACCGGTGGCACAATTAATAAAAACTTTATTCTTAAAAACGATGGTGAAGCTGATGCTCCCAGCATCACGGTGAGCAGTGTTAACTTAAGTGGTGATACACCAGCTTCCTTCGACGCAACCTTTGCACCTAAAACATTGGCACCCGGTGAAACCATGAGTGTGCCGGTGAAGCTTAGTGATAATAACGACGGTTTTAAATCCGCTGACGTTACGGTGAACCACGATGGCAACAATAACGCCGTTGAGTTGGTGTTGGAAGGGAACGTTGTTAAGCCACAATCGGTGGCCATTGAATTTGGCCAATCCACGTTAAAAAATGCCTTGGTAACGCGTGGCACCTCAATACAGTTTGGTCCGGATGGTCGTTTGTATGTGTCGGAAATGAACGGTTTAATTAAAGTGTTCACGATTAATCGTAACGGCAAAAACAACTATACGGCCACAGCACAAGAAACCATTAACGTTATTCTAAACACGCCTAACCATAACGATGACGGCAGTGTGAACGGCGCGGTTAAAGATCGATTGGTCACTGGCATCTATGTGACAGGCACCGCCGGCACACCAATTATTTATGTGGCATCCAGCGATCCACGCCAAGCGGCTGGCCCATCGGGCACCGACGCTAATCTGGATACGAACTCTGGCATTTTGCACAAACTCACCAAAAACGGTGGTGGCTGGAACAAGCAAGACCTTGTTCGTGGCTTACCACGATCTGAAGAAAACCATGTGTCTAATGGTTTACTCATGCACAACAATAAAATTCTGCTGAACACCGGTGGTCACACCAATATGGGTGTTAAGTCGAATAACTTTGCTGAATTATCTGAGTACGCATTAAGTGGTGCAATTCTGGAAATCGATATTAATGCCATTAACGGCACTTACGATTTACCCACCTTAGATGATGAAGACCGACCGGGTGTTAACGATGCCAACGATCCCTTCGGAGGCAACGATGGTAAGAATCAAGCCAAGCTTATGCAGAACGGCCCGGTAAAACTCTATGCAACGGGATTTCGAAATATTTTCGATATCACAAAAACCGAGTCTGGAAAAATCTATGTATTCGATAACGGCCCGAACCCGGGTTGGGGTGGTTGGCCGGGTGCTAACTGCGTCGACGCTATCGATAATGGTGGTGCGCACCATTGGGATGGCTTGCACTTGGTCACAAAAGGTTTTTATGGCGGGCATCCAAACCCAACGCGTGGCAACAAGAACAATAAATTTAATGCATCGAACCCGCAGTCGCCTATTGAAGGTAATGCGATGCCCGGTGATTGTGTTTACAAACAACCCGGCAATGGTGATGGTTCTTTAACCACGATTATCTCGTCTACAAACGGTCTTGATGAATACGCAGCCAGTAACTTTCTTGGCGGTATGCAAGGCGATTTACTGGTAGCAAGCTTTAATAAATCTATCTATCGATTACAGCTGAATAATGCGGGTACTCAGGTGACGTCTAAATCACAACTGGTAACCGGATTAGGTTCTGTGCCTTTGGATTTAACCGCTCAAGGCGATAACGATCCATTCCCCGGCACTATCTGGGTTGTGGATAATCTTGCGGAGACCATCACAGTTCTGGAACCTTCCGACTTCTAAGCGTGAATTCCGAACGTATC
Source organism: uncultured Granulosicoccaceae bacterium (assembly GCA_937923565.1). Classification (GTDB taxonomy): domain Bacteria; phylum Pseudomonadota; class Gammaproteobacteria; order Granulosicoccales; family Granulosicoccaceae; genus Granulosicoccus. The sequence goes on from CALDTX010000221.1 coordinate 5,962, forward strand.
AGGTCTGCAAACAAGGCGATGGTTGTCATTGCCGGTTAAACCTATTTGTTAATTGGGCCGCTAAAAAGGTATTAGGCGGGTATCTATTACCGAACAAACGATAAGTTGAGTTATGGAAAGCGGTGGGCAGTCTGTGAGCAAACTATTATTAAGAACAACCGCACTGTTAGGATTATGTGGAACGCTAGTGTTAAGCGCCTGTGGTGGAAGTTCATCCGGAGGAACGCCAGAAACTAACTACATCGACATCACCTTGCCAGCCAAGCAAGGCTTGTTGCCGGATTTAAAAATAGCCGACGATACGTTCCAGAGTATTCATTACACCGGTAATGCGGTGTGCAGTGGCTGTCATAACAACGGCGACTCCGAAGAAAGTACACCGATGATCATCACCGATAAAACCGGTGAGAAAGATGTCTCTATTGGCAAAGCGTGGCAAACCAGTTTAATGGCCAACTCCACACGCGATCCTTACTGGCATGCTGTGGTAGCTGCCGAATTAAGCTTGTATCCAAATCTTGAAGACGAAATCAACGATACCTGTACGGTCTGTCATGCGCCCATGGCCAATGACATGGCCAAAAAGGAAGGTATTGAATTACGTGTATTCAGCAAGGGGAATCCTGATGATGCCGATTACGTAAAAGGCATTTACGACATGACGGCTGAGGATTCATTATTCAACCATGCAATGGATGGTGTGAGCTGTTCCTTATGCCACCAGCTTGCAGACGATGGCAACCTCGGTACCGATGAAGGCATGTCAGGTGGTTGGACCGTCATACAATACCCTGAAGAGAACAAAGCAGACCGTCCGGCGTATGGTCAGTACACTGATCCGGACCAAGGCTATATGCGTCAGCAAGCTGATTTTAATCCGGTTTATGGTGCGCACATCAGCTCATCTGAAACGTGCGGTTCTTGTCATAACCTGAAAACCAATCCTGTTACCAAAGAGGGTTTGCCGGTTGAAGGCATAACGCACTTTGCTGAACAAATGGTTTATACCGAATGGGAAAACAGTAACTTTGATGATGGCGGTAGTACACCGGCCAGTTGCCAGAGTTGTCATATGCCGAAGATCGATCAACCGGTTCTACTGGCAAATGCCGGTGCATCAGTGCCGCGCGATAACTTTGCAGAGCACACGTTTCTGGGCGCCAATACGGTTATGCAGGAAATGCTCAAGCTTTATAAAGACGAACTGGGTGTGAGTGAATCTATTACTGAGGCTGATTTTGATGAGTCGATTGAGCGGAACCGTCAGTTCCTACAAACCTCAGCTGAGCTCGATATCATCAACACGAGTACCTCAGAAACAGAACTTGCGTTCGACGTTATGATCACGAATTTAACCGGGCACAAACTGCCCAGCGGTTACCATTCGCGTAGAGCGTATTTACATGTTCGCATTACCGACGAGAATGGTCAGCAAGTGTTTGAGAGCGGCAAGATGAACCCCGATGGCAGCATTGTGGGTGTTTCAGAAGATGTTAATCCGAACAGCTACGAGCAACACTACGACACTATTGTGTCGGCCACTCAGGTGCAGGTTTATCAGGCGATCACCAAAGATTCAACCGGCGATCTGACGCACTCATTGCTGGCAGCCACAGGTTATCTGAAAGACAATCGATTGACGCCTGCGGGATTCAACAAGAATTCAGTACCTGAAGATGTTGCCGTGGTTGGCCAAGCTGCCACCGACAACGATTTTAACAATGGTTTTGATACTGTCAGCTACCGATTGCCGCTAACCGGTAGTAGCCAATACACTGTTGCCGTTGAACTTCGCTACCAGCCGCTGTCTTACGGTGCATTGCTTTCGTTATTTACTAAATCGGACAAAATCGAGCAAGTCGATATGTTCCGCACTATGTACGATAGCACTGCTTTAAAAGACGAAGTGATTGCTGGAGCCAACAAGCTCATCCAATAAACGCCGGAATTCTCGGCTATACTCCGGCGATAGATTAAATCATCAATGCCCACAAGCTGGGCATTGATTCGCTCAGGAGTTTTTACATGTCATCCATTGCGTTTTTACGCTCTATAAAGTCGTACGTTAACCGTGCTCTCGTACTGGTTGTAATGCTGGTGCTCAGCCAAAGCGCGTCGGCCCAGGTGAGCGGGCTCGAATACCGCATTGGGCCGGAAGATGTGCTGCATATTTCTGTTTGGAAAGAAAAAGATCTTGATCGCAAGGTTTTGGTTCGTCCTGATGGCGGTGTGTCGTTTCCGCTCGTAGGTGATATTCAGGTTTCTGGCCGCACCCCCATTGAAGTGCAGGATGAAATTCGTTCGCGATTACAGCGTTACGTTCCCGATGCCGAAGTGACCGTAGCGGTGGATAAAATTTCAGGTTACACCGTGTTTGTTTTGGGTGAAGTGAACAAGCCGGGTCAGTTTACCTTGGGGCGCTATGTTGATGTGCTGCAAGCGCTAACACTTGCCGGAGGTACCTCTCCGTATGCATCGGAAAGAAATATCCAAATTTTAAGACGCCAGGACGGTCGTGAAGTCGCGTTTCGTTTCGACTACCGCGACATTAAGCGTGGTCAGAATTTAGCGCAAAATATCATTTTGCAAAGCGGTGATGTTGTTATCGTACCGTAACCGCTATGTTGGTTTCTATGCATACAATTCAGCGCTTCCCACAAATCTGTGGGCACAGTGTAGCTCGTGTTCTGATCGCATCGGGCATCGCATCAGGTATTGCAGCGACGCCTTTTGTCGCTAATGCCGATGTTTGGGTTTTCGAACCAACGGCCGCGATTGATCAACGCTTCGACGACAACTACACCATAAGCCCTTCAAACCCCGAAAAGGTAACAGCGAGCCGATTGGTGGGTACCTTGGGTTTAAGCCGCGAATCTCAGTCGGCTAAATTTACCGGTTTGTTCAGAGCGGATGCGTTGCTCACCAACAGTAATCAAAACGCCAGCGATTTATCCTCGAACCAAATTCTGTTTTTCGATACCAAATTTAACTCGGCCCGATCGGTTTACGGCATTGGGTTTAATTTCAAACAAGATACGCCCAGCCGCGACATCAGTGCCGATTTAACCGATATTTCCTCGGTGGCGGCTGATACCGGCGCAAGCGTTACACAAGACGAAAACGTGGCCAGAAGGCGTTTAGTGATAAACCCGAATTGGCAATACAATTTGTCGCGTCGGGCAAAAATAGCAACCGAATTTACGTACACGCAAGTAGAACATGAACTGCCAACAGCGGAAGAAAGCCTTCAAAAGCAATTAGCGCTTGCCCGTGAATCCAACCCAGCGTTAGAAGCTTCCGATATTGGCGTTTTCACCGTTTTTGATGAACTCGATGATTACCATGAATCAGCGATCGATCTGAAATGGAGCTATCAGTTAACGCCTATAGTGACGTTTTCTGTGCAAGCAGGTTATTCAGACTACACCGCTCAGTCGGAGATCAACGATCAAATTGTTGATGTGCCGTTTGAACAGAAAGAATTTGATCCCGACGATCGCAATATTTTGCGTAACCCAAAAAGAGACTCTCGTTCGAAAACAGCCACCTTCCGTTTAGGCTACGACAGAGCCTTAACACCAACGTTAAATGTGGGTGTGCAAGTGGGTTTATATACAAACGAAACCGACGACACAGACATGCTGCGTGAAAGCGATGTGCTAAAACCCGGTTTGGATCGTGAAGAGCAGTTAGCGGGTTTACTTACAAAGCAAGATGGTTGGTTGGCGAATGTCACCTTAACGAAATCCACAGGCATCACGCGCTATACCGGTAAGTTCGGTGTTGATGTATTGCCCAGTGATGTTGGTTCACAGGTAGAGTCAATGGAGTTGGTGGGTGATATGTTCAGAGAGATCGGCCCACTGCTGGATTTTTCATTTCGTGTGCGAGCCTATGAACCGGATGCGTTGAACAATGTGTCTAACAGTGCTTTCTCTCGCCGCTTTTTAAGTATGGAACCTAAACTGATCTGGCGTTTTTCACGCGCATGGACGGCGGCTGCTTCGTACCGTTATCGTCGTCAGAAAAGTCGTGACGACTTTAACTCAGGCGAGAGTAACGCTTTACTGTTTTCCCTTAAATATACGCCGCCTTCAGCTATCCGGGATGCTGAGCTGAACAAATAGTCGGCGTTCAGATAGTCGGCGTTCAGAAGGTGCTCATATGCAGGCAGTCATTTTAGCGGGTGGTTTAGGTACCCGCATAGCAGAAGAAACTTCTATCCGGCCAAAGCCCATGGTTGAAATCGGCTCACGCCCGATCCTGTGGCACATCATGAAAATCTATTCCGCGCATGGCATTAACGACTTTGTTATCTGCTGTGGATATCGCGGTGAAGTGATCAAAGAATACTTTGCTAATTACTTATTGCGCACAGCAGACGTGACCATCGACTTGCGCAAGAATGCGATTGATGTGCATCACACCAAGGCCGAAGACTGGCGCGTCACGCTTATCGATACCGGTGCCAGCACGGCAACCGGCGGTCGTTTACGTCGTGTACGCGAATACCTGAATAACGAAACCTTCTGTTTTACCTATGGCGATGGTGTGGCTAACATCGATGTTAAAGATGCGCTCGCTTATCATAAGCAACAAAAAACATTGGCAACGCTAACCGCTGTACAACCCCCAGGCCGGTTTGGTGCGTTCAAGTTGTCGGACGATTCCGGCAGAATTACCAGCTTCCGGGAAAAACCGCGTGGCGATGGTGCCTGGATTAACGGTGGCTTTTTTCTGTTAGAACCCGAAGCCATCGACTTTGTTACCGACGACTCTCAATTCTGGGAGCAATCACCCTTAGAGCAATTGGCAGAGCAAGGGCAGCTATCGGCGTATAAACATCGGGGGTTCTGGTATGCCATGGATACCCTGCGCGATAAGCAAGTGCTTGAAGAGCTGTGGGTCAAGGGCGAAGCACCGTGGAAAATCTGGTAACACCATGCAACGCCTGATGATCCAAAGCAAATACCGGTAACGCAATGAAATTTAATCCTTTGCCGTTAGCCGGCGCCTTCGAAATTGAGCTGGATAAGCGCGAAGATGATCGCGGTTTTTTTGCGCGTACTTTTTGCAATGTCGAATTTGCCGAGCACGGTTTGCAAACCGAATTTATTCAAGCTAATGCAGCCTTCAATAAGCAAACCGGTATTACCCGTGGTTTGCATTATCAACACAGCCCGCATGCCGAAGTTAAATTGGTTCGTTGTACCAAGGGGTGCATCTTTGATGTGATCGTTGACGTGCGGCCAAGCTCAACAACCCGCTATCAATGGTTTGGTGTAGAGCTCTCAGAACACAATGGAAAGCAACTGTATGTGCCCGAGGGTTTCGCACACGGCTATCAGGTACTGGAAGATAATTCTGAAATCAGCTATTTGGTATCGACGGCTTATGCGCCCGATGCTGAGGATGGCTTACGTTGGGATGATCCAAAGCTCGCTATTCAATGGCCATTAAATAGCGAGCTTATTTTGTCGGAGAAAGATCAGCGTTGGCCGTTACTCGCCAACTGATTCTGCAGTTTCAACAGGTGTTGCAGCATCTGCAGTTGTATCGGCTTTTGGTACGGGTACGAAGTCGAGAATAGTCAGTTCGTTCACATCCACAATAACAACGCCTTTAGAAAAACGTGCGTTGTAAGGATGAACTTGTATTTCTTCCGCGTTCAGGCCTTTTTTCTCAATGGCTTTATTCACCAGCTCAACCATGTTAATGCTTTCTAGCGTTTCATCGCTTAAGGCGTTTTTAGCCAGCAGTTCATTTTGGCCTTTTAGCGGTTGGAACTTATCGCTTCTTTCATGTGGCTCAGGGTAGCCCGACAGAAGCTCTTCGATGTATTGTGCGAATTCTCCCGGACCCGGAGCCGGGAACAACAACATGGCAGGTGTGGCGTCATCGAGTTTCTTCAGCTCTCTGGGCTCTTGCGTGTCTGTTATATTGCGAGCGGCAAGTTCGGCGTTTGCATATTTCATGGCCGATGCTGAAAGCGTATTGAAAGTGTCATCCACATAAACAATGGCCACAGTACGTTGCTGATAGGTGGTGACAAAACCAAACACCAACGCACCGATTTGTAGCATCGCTATCATCGACATATCGAGTACTAATTTGGGTTTGCCCGGTGCATACAGCAGCAAGGTCAATGCTGGCCCCAGTACAACATCAATAAGCGCGACAATTTTTAAACCTTGCCACCCACCATCTAGAAAAAACAATTTTCCCGGAAACCAGAAAAACGCCATCAAAGCCACCAACGTGACGAAGATGAGCAGGCTCAAAGTGAGATGGATGAAAAAGGCTGCTTTTTTGGATAAACCTGGATTTTGGGTCGTTGCGATTGAAGACATAATGCTCGAATTCCACAATGTAAACTGATAGTGAAACGAGCAAAGCGCGGGCCATTTTTAAAACAAATGCAACCGTATTCGGCGATATTCTCGGTATTTGTCCGGTATTGAGAAATTGCTCAAAGTTCACGGTGTTCTTTCTTGGATACTCGGGAGTAAAGTTTAGTAGCAGAGGCTTGTGTAAGAATTTGTCATATTAAGAATTTGATAAGAATCTAAGCAAAACAGGTGTATTTTTTCGCTTTTTGAGTTTTGGAGTTGAACCAATGTTCGATGGTGCGAAGAAGAATTAATTCGGGAAAGTAACGTTCAAATTTTATAATTCGAAGGAGATCTACAAGTATATCTTTGGATTTAATGAGCTGAGATGTGGTCCGTCATGAGAGTAGCAATTTTATCGCTGTTATGCGTTTGCTCTTGATTGGATTTGTCTGTGACGTAGTAAATGCAAACAGAACTCGCGGCGGATTCGGTTAGATACTCCGCTGCTGTTATCAGTTCGTTTACAATAAGTAATGAAACGGACGATCATAGTCTCTACTGAGGTAGAAGACAGCAAGAATCAAATACTTTGTCATCCTGATTCTGGGCTCAAAGAATTTGCGCAAATTCCTCAGTTAGAGAAGGATGGGATTGTTATTCCTTCAGGCCCGGCTTTTCTGCAATTAGGCTGGCATGGCCCTAACAAGACGAAAGGTGAAGGTGCTCGGCATATATGGGAAAGGCATGGGCAAGAGCTTGGAAACCGTTGCTCACGAATTGAAGAGGTTCCGCGCTATGTCGCTAACATTTTGACTAAGAGGGCGCAAATATTTGTTGGCTTAGAATCTGTCTACAACGACCCAGATATCGAAATTGTTAATCCAAGATATGGAAAAGTGGTGATGTATTCGGAGCGAACGGACGGTGCCGTGCGATATTTTATATTAACTGCCTACGCTGACAGATACGCTCTACGTGGATTTAGAGAATACGAAAAAAAAGGGATCCTAATTGGACCCCTTTTTCCTAAATAAATGTGGCTGACGGTCGAAGCGCCCGTAGGCTTTTTCCCGTCGAAGTCTCCGTGCAGACCCCGCCCTGTTTACAACTATAGTGCTTCACGGCTCAGTTGTAATGTCGCTCACTAACGGCCACAAACCTTAAGATACGCCCTGATCATGTAAAGTTCAAGTTACAAATCATGTAAAGTCCAAGTCACAAAGCGTTTCAACCCACTGATAGTTAGCGGCTTTTATGCCACAAGTCTTTAATGCCTGCCAAATCGAAAATGTCCCGTTAATTGATGCGTTTGGCGGAAATAGGTGGACTGCCTAACCTGCAGACGCTGATGTTGGTGGAAAAGTGCGAAATTTAGCCAAATTTTAGGTTCGGCGGATCTCTGCTCCGCAAACCACTTAGGTCGCGTTGTAAGAACTCTACTCCCCAATTATGCGCTTTTGAGCAGAAATTCCATCAGCGCCTTTTGGGCGTGCAGGCGGTTGCCCGCTTCTTCCCAAACCACACTTTGCGCACCGTCAATAACGTCGCCTTCAACTTCCTCGCCACGATGCGCGGGCAGGCAGTGCATGAACAGGGCGTCGTCTTTGGCGGATCCCATAAGTTCGGCATTGACGCAGTAGTTTTCGAATGCGGATTTTCTGTCTTTGCTTTCTTGTTCCTGACCCATGCTGGCCCAGACATCGGTAACGACTAAATCGGCGTCGTTGCAGGCAGCCTCTGGCGACTCGGCAATCACCGCATTGGCTTTCCCGCGGTTTAGCACATCGGCGTTGGGTTCATAGCCTTCAGGGCAAGCAATGTGTAAATGGAAGCCTAATAAGCTGGCCGTGTTGATAAACGAGTTACACACATTGTTGCCATCACCCACCCAAGCGACTTTTTTACCGGCGATATCGCCTCGGTGTTCAAAATAGGTTTGCATATCGGCCAGCATTTGGCAGGGGTGCAGAAGGTCGGTTAACGCATTGATCACCGGTACGGTGCTGGCTTCGCTAAAACGTTCTAAGGCTGTGTGCGAAAAGGTTCGAACCATAATGATGTCGACCATCTGCGATAACACACGAGCGGTATCTTCCAGCGGCTCGCCTCGGCCAAGGTGTGTGTCGTTAGGCGAAAGATAAATGGCATGCCCGCCTAACTGCGCCATACCTGCTTCAAACGATACACGGGTACGCGTGGAAGATTTTTCGAAAATCATGCCTAATGTGTGCCGTGGGAACAAGGCTTCGTGAATGCCGTTTTGCCATTGTTGGCGAAACTCACTGCCACGTTTAATGATCGATCGAAACTCGTCAGCAGTGAGATCTAGCTCTGAAATTAGGTGTCGCATAGGTGTGACTTTTATTTTTGGCTAATTAATTAACGTGTTCTAGGATTAAGTCGCTTACCGCATCCACAATGCTGTCGGCTTGCTCATCACTTAAAATATAAGGCGGCAACAGTCTTACGACGTTACCTGCAGTCACGTTAATTAAGTAACCTTTTTCCAATGCTTGTTGAACCAGTTCAGTGCAGTCTTTTTCCAGTTCAATACCAATCATTAAACCTTTGCCACGCACCTCTTTTACACCGGCTCGGTTGTGCAAACGGCTATTGAAGCGTGCATGCATTCGTTCGCTAAGTTCGCTGATACGTGGCAATAAATTATTCGACTCGATTTCGTTGATAACCGTTAAACCGGCACGCGAGGCAAACGGATTACCACCGAAAGTTGTGCCGTGTGAGCCGGGTTGAATTAAATTGGCAGCATCGCCGCGGGCAACACAGGCACCAATAGGGATACCGTTACCCAATGCTTTTGCCACCGACATAACGTCGGGCTGTATGGTGGTATGTTGGTGCGCAAACCATTTACCGGTTCGGCCCATGCCCGACTGAATTTCATCGAGCATTAACAGCCAGTCTTGCTGATCGCAAATGGCCCTTAGCTGTGTAAGGTAGTTGTCGTCTGGGACAATAATGCCGCCTTCGCCTTGCACCGGTTCCATCAGGATTGCCACGATATCGTGGCGGGATTCCGCAACGGCTTTAACGGCGTCGATATCGTTGTAGGGCACCACAACAAACCCTGGCATGGTTGGGCCAAAGCCTGCTTTAATTTTTTGATTGCCGGTGGCGGCAATGGTGGCCAGTGTACGGCCGTGAAAGGCAGTATCGGCCACAATGATGGTGGGTGTTTCGATGCCTTTTTTATGGCCGTGTAATCGGGCTATCTTCAGGCAAGCTTCATTGGCTTCAGCGCCAGAGTTGCAGAAAAAGGCTTTGTCCATACCGGCAATCTTGCACAGTTTCTCTCCCAAGGCGGCTTGATTGGGCTCATTGTAGAGATTCGAAATATGCACCAATGAGCGTGCTTGCTCGCTAAGCGCATCAGCCAGCGCTGAATTAGCGTGACCCAGCCCACAAACCGCAATCCCGGATAATGCATCAAGGTACTCGCGGCCTTGGTCGTCCCATAGCACTGGCCCTTGGCCTTTTTGCATGGTGACTGGCAATCGGCCGTAAGCCGACATCAAATATTCCATCGTGGAGACCTTGAAATTGGAAGAGTGAGTACCGATGGTATTACATGGTTTGCTTATCGCCAACCAATTCTGGTGCAATACTGTTCAGAATATAGCGTATAAATATGTCAGATACTCGTCCGAGTGCTTGCCAGCCAGCTGTGCCAATGCGAACATTAGGGCCAGGCAAGCTTGCGGCGTGCAGTTGCAAGCAAAATTACTTAATTGAACGGAGCAAAAATGGCTTTCGAATTCCCAGATTTACCCTACGATTACACGGCGTTAGAGCCACATGTCGATGCAATGACAATGGAAATCCATTACGACCGGCATCACCGCACCTACTTTAACAACTTCACTGGTGCAGTTGCAGACACCCCTAATGCGGATAAATCGCTTGAAGAAGTGATGGCAGGCGTTGATGCCAGCGCATCACCAGCCATCCGTAATAACGGCGGTGGCTACTACAACCACATTCTGTACTGGAACTCCATGTGCGATGGTGGCAGCGCCCCTAGCGCCGCTTTAGGCACTGCCATTGACAGTGCATTTGGTTCTATCGATGAACTCAAAGGCCAGCTTAAGCAAGCCGGTATTACTCGTTTCGGTTCTGGTTTTGCCTGGTTGATCGTTAAAGACGGAAAACTGCAAGTAACCTCTACACCTAATCAGGATAACCCTCTGATGCCGGTTGCCGACGTTCAAGGTACACCCATTCTTGCATTGGATGTTTGGGAGCACGCTTACTACCTGAAGTATCAAAACAAGCGTCCCGACTACATTGATGGCTGGCTTGAAGTGGTTGATTGGGCTGCGGCATCAGAACGATTTGCGGCGTTAAGCACCTAGGAAATTAGTTATGTCTGAGACTCAAACTGTTGATGCGGTTAGCCGTATTAAAGATCAAATTGACTCAAATCCTGTCATTGTTTACATGAAAGGCACGCCACAAATGCCCATGTGTGGTTTTTCGGCGCGCACTATTGAAGTGCTGAAAAACTGTAACCGTGAATTTGCTTATGTCAATATCATTGCAGATGTTGAAGTGCATGAGAATTTACCGCGTGTTTCTGATTGGCCAACCTTCCCACAATTGTTTATCAAAGGTGAATTGGTTGGTGGTTGCGACATCACCTGCGAACTGGCAGAAAGTGGTGAGCTTCAAAAAATGATCGACGAGGCTGCAAACCCTTAAGTTTGTTGGGCTCGATTTGTTGGGCTCAAAATATTGGGCTCAAAATATTGTAAAGGCACCTTGGGCTTCCGCCTGAGGTGCGTCAGGCTTTAAACCTTAGTTTTTGCGGTGAAGCCTTTCCCACTGATTCACCACCTTGCAAAATAGCTCAGCGGTTTGCCGCGTATCGTAGACGGCCGAATGTGCTTCGCTGGTGTCCCATTCAATCCCGGCAGCATCGGCGGCGCGTGCCAATACCGTTTGCCCATAGGCCAACCCACATAGCGACACTGTGTCAAAGCAGCTAAAAGGGTGGAACGGGTTGCGTTTTACACCGGCACGCTCAGCAGCGGCATTCACAAATTTTAAATCGAAGAAGGCATTGTGCCCAACCAGAATGGCGCGGGTGCAGTCGGCGTCTTGTACGGCCTGTCGAATGGGCGTGAAAATGTACTTCAGCGCTTCTCGTTCCACACGTGCAGCCCGTAACGGGTTGCCTGGATCGATGCCGTTTATTTCCATCGACTTAGGGTCGAGGTTTGCGCCTTCAAACGGTATTACATGAGTGCTGAAGCTCTCTTTGCAGTACAGGTCGCCCGATTCGTCGAAGTCGATCAATACGGCGGCAATTTCCAATAAGGCATCGGTTTGCTCGTTAAAGCCGCCGGTTTCTACATCGACCACAACGGGCAGATAGCCCCTGAAACGCTCCCTCATCGGTAGGATAGTGCCTGCTTGATACATGTTGCTAATTTCTTTGAGTGAGCGATAGGAAAGCGTAAATCATACACTGCATGAACTTTGATACCATCAGCTTCGACAATTTACATTGTGAATGGCCCGTGATCGAACTGCTTAAGCACTATTTTAATATCGCGTTTCTGATGAAAAAGCCTCAGGACCTGCCTGCGGGTGCTGAGCAAATGCAGTACGGCATCGTGTTCAGTTTCGTTGCTAATGTGTTGGCTTTGGTGGGTTTTGTGGGTGTAGGCAGGGCTTCGATGCTGTCTTTACTCGATATTGTTTTTAGCGGCCTGTTTTTGTATATCGCGTTAATGCTGACCAATCGGTTACCGCGTTTTGCGCAGTCGTTTGGCGGCTTGTGTGGTGCCAGTGCGGTATTGTATTGCGCCGCTATTCCCATGTTGTGGCTAACGCGTCCGGACGCCAATGCAGAAGTGGGTATGCTAGCGCAATTTGCACAGTTCTTACTGTTGGTTTGGAGCTTGTCGTTGGTGGCACATATTATTCGGCACACCTTCGAAATTCGTCTTTGGACAAGCGTCGGTTTGGCATTTGCGTACTATATTGTGATCAGTAGCTTGTTGGATGTTGTGCTACCTAATGAAGCAGCATCCGAACTAACAAACTACGAAGTATCAAGTGTTTGCGGAGAGTTGGTCACGCAGTGCCTTACAGTGATATGATGTCGGGGTCCTGTAATACTCGTTGGCCGAACAAAAGCCTATTAATACGTCAACCCCCATTTCCAGTCGTGTTCGAGAAACAGCTTCTAAAAACGAGAGCCGTGCTTCAAACAACGTCGTCAATAAATTGTCGAGTGGCGCTGTGAATGAAGGTGCTGCATCGCAGCGCGCGCCATCAGCAGAGTCGCGCGCATCAGATGCCAAGAAAGGCGGCGCTGAGAACAACGCTAAACCTGCGTTAAAACCCCTCGACATTATTGTTCCCGACGAAATTGGCCGTTACACCATTGGCGGCAAAATTGGCAGCGGCACGTGTGGTGTGGTGCATTTAGCACTCGACAACGTGTTGGGTAGGGAAGTTGCCATCAAGCTATCGCCCAAAGGCGAGGCACATATATCCACCGGAAAAGTGCCGGGTGCGCAGCGCGCTTATCAAACCGAGATTGTCGCAGCCGGCAGGCTCAGCCATACCAATATTGTTACTGTGTACGATGCAGGTCAGTTCGAAGAGCTGAACTACCTCGTCATGGAATCTGTTGAAGGTGAATCGCTCAAAGCCTACGGCAAAGGGCAGAAACCACTGCCGGTACATCGCGCTTTAGAGATTATTGTTGAATGTTGCTCGGCGCTGGATTATTCCCATAGCCAAGACATCATTCATCGCGATATCAAGCCAGCCAATATCATGCTCAGCTACGATGGATCGGTGAAGTTGCTCGATTTCGGCATTGCGGTTGGTTTGTCGGGCGAGGCTGGGTTAAGTAAACAAGGCCCAACGCTTGGAACACCCAACTATATGTCGCCGGAGCAAATTCTTGGGCGCGATCTGGGTAAAGCCAGCGATATCTACTCTTTAGCCACCGTACTGTTTGAGTTGCTCACCGGTCGTCAGTTGTTTAAGGCCAGCAAAGTTAAAGAGCTTTTCCGAACTGTGGTGCATCAGGTTGCGCCACGAATAACAGAGTTTAAACCGGAGCTGCCGGTTGAGCTTGCCAACGTTATTGCCAAAGCACTCGAGAAAAAACCTTCTGCAAGGTACCAAACCGGTGCTGAACTTGCCGCCGCTTTAAGCCCGTTCATTGAGCGTTTCAGAATTATCGAACAACGCCCGCCAGCGCAGCAGCGTTTTATCAAGCAGTTGCAAAAACAACAGTTTTTTCAGTCGTTTTCCGATGTCGAAATTGCGCAACTGCTGGAATTAGTACGCGTAAGAACATTTAGCCGTGGCGACTTTCTGGTGCAGCCGGGCAATATCGAAAGACGCTTGTTTGTGGTGACCCAAGGTGTGGTTAAAGTTACCGAGAACGATGATTTAATCCGCGTGTGTGGTGAGGGTGAGTGCTTGGGCGAACTGGGCTTTATCCACGGTGCTGCAGAAACTAAATGTATGTCGGCGTTAACCGATGTGAATGTGTTGGAAGTGTCGGCTGATGCGCTAAGTGATCTACCGCCCAAGGTACACCTGCATTATTATCGTGCCATTTCAGATGTGTTGGTTGGTCGTTTGGCTAACGAAGGGCGTCTGCATTTGGATTTCGTACTGTAAATTTCAGTACGGAAACTTGTGTTTAATGCGTTAGCCAACGCGTCGTGCTTTTTCCTGAATAATGCTTGTTGCTTGTTGCTTGTTGCTTGTTGCTTGTTGCTTGTTGCTAAGTACTTGGCAATTAGCACTTAGCATCAACCTTTCTGATTGTGCTCGCGGGCCAACAGTGTTTTCTCCCAGCTCAGCGATGTTTCTACGATGGTTGCCAGATCATCAAACTGCGGTTTCCAATCTAACGTGCTGTGAATTTTATCAACCGCTGCAATTAATGAAGACGGGTCGCCAGCGCGTCTTGGCTTTTCCACCACTTTGATGGGTGTGCCGTGCGCCTTGTTAACGGCATCGATAACTTCGCGAACACTGAAGCCGTGTCCGTAGCCACAATTCATCAGCGTAGAGTCGCCACCGGCGCGTAAGTAATCTAAGGAGCTTAGGTGTGCGTTGGCTAAATCGGTTACGTGAATGTAATCGCGTACGCCGGTGCCGTCTGGCGTGTCGTAGTCTGTGCCAAACACATACA
>CALDTX010000222.1 GCA_937923565.1 uncultured Granulosicoccaceae bacterium
GGCATCAACTGCTGGCGTTAGCGTCTGATGCAAAAACCATCAAAATGAAATTTGGTCATCACGGTGCGAACCACCCGGTGCTCGACACGGCAACGGGGCGCGTCATGATCTCGAGTCAGAATCATGGCTTTGCGGTTGACGCTGAGTCTTTAAATGAGCAACTGGCGATTACGCACATTTCCTTATTCGATCAATCTTTGCAGGGCATCAGACGGCTCGACGTGCCAGCGTTTAGTTTTCAAGGCCATCCGGAGGCAAGCCCGGGACCACACGACGTAGCCGCCTTGTTCGACCAATTTATCCATGAAATCGATAACACATCCTCTGCTGAGGTTAAATCCTGATGCCTAGACGTAGCGATATAAACAGCGTACTCATTATAGGTGCCGGGCCGATCGTTATCGGGCAGGCGTGCGAGTTTGACTATTCAGGTGCACAAGCTTGTAAAGCATTACAGGAAGAAGGTTTTCGTGTCATTTTAGTGAATTCGAATCCGGCAACGATCATGACCGACCCGGATATGGCCGATGCCATTTACATCGAACCTATCGACTGGCAAGTGGTTGAACGCATCATCGAAAAAGAACAACCCGATGCCATTCTGCCAACCATGGGCGGTCAAACGGCGTTGAACTGCGCGCTCGATTTAGCGCGAGAAGGCGTGTTAGAAAAACACGGTGTGGAAATGATTGGTGCAACGCCTAAAGCAATCGATATGGCTGAAGATCGTGATCAATTTAGGGCAGCCATGAGTGACATTGGCCTGTCTACGCCCAGAGCCATGATCGCGCACAGCATGGACGATGCTCAACGTGCTGCAGACTCCATTGGCTTCCCTTGCATTATTCGCCCTTCATTCACGATGGGTGGTAGTGGCGGTGGTATAGCTTATAACCCCGACGACTTCCAAGAAATCTGTACACGTGGCTTAGACTTGTCGCCAACCACTGAAATACTGATTGAAGAATCGGTGTTGGGTTGGAAAGAGTATGAAATGGAAGTGGTTCGCGACAAAGCCGATAACGTTATTATCATTTGTTCCATTGAAAATTTGGATCCAATGGGCATACACACTGGCGACTCCATCACCGTTGCGCCAGCGCAAACCTTAACCGACAAAGAATTTCAAATAATGCGTAATGCATCGATCGATGTGCTACGTAAAATCGGGGTTGATACCGGTGGTTCGAACGTACAGTTTGCGGTTAACCCTGCCAACGGTGCCTTAATCATTATTGAAATGAATCCGCGTGTATCGCGCTCTTCAGCACTGGCTTCAAAAGCCACGGGTTTTCCGATTGCGCGGGTGGCGGCTAAGTTGGCTGTTGGTTATACGCTTAACGAATTGCAAAACGAAATTACCGGCGGCTTAACACCGGCATCGTTTGAACCAACGATCGATTACGTTGTTACTAAAATTCCCCGATTTACTTTTGAAAAGTTCTCGAATGCAGATAGCCGCTTAACCACTCAAATGAAATCTGTGGGTGAAGTGATGGCGATTGGCAGCACGTTTCAGGAATCGTTAAATAAAGCGTTAAGAGGTTTGGAAATTGGCGTTGCCGGTTTCGACGAAATCGTACCTGATCATCTGGATGCCAAGCAACGCGCTGAGGTTTTTTCACGTGAGTTACCGGTTGCCCGCGATAAGCGCTTGTGGTTCGTTGCAGATGCTTTTCGCGATGGCTATTCCATAGAACAAGTGCATGAGCTAACGTTTATAGACCCTTGGTTCCTCGAACAAATACAAGACATCATTTTTGCCGAGCAATCTATTGCCAACGGCACACTCGCCGACATCGATGGTGCATCCATGCGTTCGTTTAAGCGCCGTGGTTTAAGCGATTCGCGGATGGCATCGTTACTCAACGTTAAAGAAAACGACGTGCGTTCGCACCGATTGTCGCTGGGTATAAAACCGGTTTATAAACGTGTGGATTCCTGTGCCGCTGAGTTTGAAACCAACACAGCCTACTTATACTCAACCTACGAGCAGTACTGCGAAGCTGAGCCCAGCGACCGCGAAAAAATCATGATTCTGGGTGGTGGTCCAAACCGCATCGGGCAGGGCATTGAGTTCGACTATTGCTGCGTACATGCGGCACTTGCGCTCAGGGAAGAAGGCTACGAAACCATCATGGTGAACTGCAACCCGGAAACGGTGTCCACCGATTTCGACACCTCCGATCGTTTGTATTTTGAGCCGCTGACACTTGAAGATGTGTTGGCCATTATTGATATTGAAAAGCCCAAAGGCGTCATTGTTCAATACGGCGGTCAAACGCCATTGAAGCTGGCGGCCGATTTGCTGGCAGCGGGTGCTCCCATAATTGGTACCTCCCCCGATTCAATCGACTTAGCTGAAGACCGAGAACGTTTTCAGCAACTACTCAAAGACTTGGGCTTGCGCCAACCGCCAAACCGAATTGCTCGCACGGCCGAAGAGGCACTTACTCAAGCGGCTGAAATTGGCTACCCGTTAGTGGTTAGGCCGAGCTATGTTTTGGGTGGTCGGGCCATGGAAATTGTTTATCAGGAAAGCGATTTAGAACGCTACATGACCACGGCTGTGAGCGTGTCGCCATCGTCGCCGGTGTTATTGGATCGATTCCTTAACGATGCAGTAGAGGTTGATGTGGATGCAATTTGTGACGGCGAGCAGGTGATTGTTGGCGGCATCATGCAACACATCGAAGAGGCTGGTATTCACTCCGGCGACTCTGCCTGTTCGTTACCACCGTTTTCGCTCGATAGTGGTGTTTGTGATGAATTAGCTCGTCAGGTGTCTGTGATGGGTAAAGCGTTAAATGTTATCGGGCTGATGAACACCCAGTTTGCTATTCAAGCCAACGACGTTTATGTGCTGGAAGTCAATCCACGCGCCTCCCGAACAGTGCCGTTTGTATCTAAAGCCACTGGCGTTTCGTTGGCTAAAATTGCCGCTCGTTGCATGGCTGGCATCAGTTTGTCAGACCAAAAACAAGGTTCGGTGCCGGCACCGTCGTTTTATAGCTGCAAGGAATCAGTATTTCCGTTTGCGAAGTTTCCCGGTGTGGACACTTTGCTGGGCCCTGAAATGAAATCCACCGGTGAGGTCATGGGGTCTGGGCGTTCTTTTGGTGAGGCATTTTATAAGGCCTCCTTAGGGGCTGGTGTGCGCTTGCCAAAGAGCGGCAACGCTTTTATTAGTGTTCGAGATCAGGACAAAAGCGCCGTCGTTGATATTGGTAGGCAATTGGCTCAAGCTGGTTTCGACCTATTTGCTACCAGTGGTACTTATGCAGAGCTGAACCAAGCCGGCATTGACTGCACCAAAGTGAATAAATTGCAGCAGGGACAGCCGCATATCCTAGATCAGATCAAAAATAACAAGATTGACTTAATCATAAACACAACGCATGGTCAAACGGCAATTTCAGACTCATACTATATCCGTGAAGAGGCATTAAGGCGTAAAATACCTTACACAACGACAGTAGCCGGCGCATCGGCGATTTGTGCGGCAATCGAAGTGCCCAGAGACGGGCCGGTTTACTGTTTGAAAGATATTCACGAGGAGCAGGTATGAACAAATTTCCAATGACCAAAAATGGCGAAGACAACCTTCGACAAGAACTGGTAGATCTGAAATCTGTTCAGCGCCCAAAAGTTATTCAGGATATTGCTGATGCCCGTGAGCACGGCGATTTAAAAGAAAACGCTGAGTACCATGCTGCCAGGGAAACGCAGAGTTTTGTTGAAGGCCGAATTAAAGAAATTGAAGCAAAATTGTCCAACGCTCAAGTGATCGATGTCACCAGTATGGAGCCAACCGGCAAAGTGATTTTTGGCACAACGGTCACTTTGTTAGACCTCGAAACCGACGAAGAAATAACCTACCAAATTGTTGGAGATGACGAAGCAGACATTAAAGCCAATCGCATCTCTTTCGGTTCACCCGTGGCGAAAGCAATCATTGGTAAAATGGAAGGTGACGAGGTCGATGTGAAAACACCGCGTGGCAACACTGAATTTGAAATCGTGAAGGTACTGTACATTTAATGTACAGATTTAACGCGCTAGTCGTCCAGTCTACTCGCTGAAGGCGGGCAACCCCCAAGAAAATTAGCAAAAATATGTTGCTCCTTGCGCTCGAATATCTTTCGAGCTTGTGGCAAACTGTGTTAACTATTTGACGTTGAGTGCGTGTTATTGCCGCGCTGAATAAAACCGAGCTAGAAAACAGAATCCAGATGTCAGTAAACGCTATGAATTCCAAAAAAGTTTCTGTCGGTCGACGCAATTTTCTTCGCGTGGGCGGTGGTGTCGTGGGTGGCACCTTGCTGGCGGCTCAGTTGCCTACGTCTGTGGCGCACGCCACAACCGCTTTGCCATTCGACCTTAGCCAACAGCCTGATCGTCGCTTACGTCTGGCCAATGCGCACACGTGGGAAAAACTGGATATCGTGTACTGGACACGCGGTGTTTACATTGATGAAAGTCTGGACGAAATTAACCATCTGATGCGAGATCATCGTGCTGATGTTGCAACCAAGATGGACATAAAATTATTGGATAACTTGCATGCCATTTGCGAAAAGCTCGGTACCGAGAATCGTGTGCACATTTTATCTGGGTACAGAACGCCGGAAACGAACGCTAAATTGCGCCAACGCTCAAAAGGTGTGGCCAAATATAGCCTGCACATGGAGGGCCGAGCTGTTGATGTCAATATCCCCGGCATAAAAGCGCAACGGATTCAAGAGGCCGCGTTGGGCCTGCAAGCGGGCGGTGTGGGGTATTACAAATCTTCAGGTTTTGTGCATATCGATACCGGGCGCGTGCGTCATTGGGAACGAGGTTAAGCGTTCGTCTTTAAAGTCGTCGATTAGCCGACATTTCCCTTCTCACTTCTGTGAGGAATATCCCATCTCCTAAACGCCCAATCGGGTGAAATAGTCCCATCGTTTTTTGGTTGTTACCCGCAAGCCTTTGCAGGCCGGTTGCAATCAGAAATTTAATTTGGGGATGGTTCCATGAAGTCAGTTTCAACAGCATTCAAAATCTTGCGCAACGTGATTGTGCCCGCCGTCGCACTTTCAAGCGCGTTGGCATTCACTCCCGCACAAGCGGCTAAATTTGGTGTCCGCGTTGTGGATGCACAGGGGCAGCCGATTGCCGGTGCAGCGGTGTGTATTGGGCTGCAAGGCAATTATAAACAGTTTGGTGCATTGTTTACCGATGCCAGCGGCAACGCCATGGTAGACGTGCCAAACGTACCACTATTGGTAACGGTGTCTAAAGATCGTTTTACCGGCACTCGTACAACAGAGCCTGCACGCAGCTTTAATTTGCTTAAACAAGTTAAGTTACTTGAAGGTGTGCCTGGTCCACGTTGTAAAGCGGGTAGTGCGCTGGTGTCCAATTCCAGCAGTGAAGAACGCAGCAGTATTAAAGTTAAGACGATCGCCATTAAAAGCGGACCTTACAGCACGACCTTAGAGCCTGTAGTCACTGGCGAGCCGAGTCATTACCGCGTAAGTGATAACCGCGAATTCAGCGAGTCGAAATGGCAGCGGTTTGATAACAAAATTGCGTTAAACAATGGTTTATCCGACAAGGATAAAGTTTTTGTCCAATTGCGTAAGCTGGTTGGTACAGGCAAAAACTGGTTAGAAGCGCGATCAGATGTTGTCACAGTTCGTTTGGTTAACTAAGCGAGTATTCTGCAACAAACTGCAATATCTATTGGACAGTTTGGCGCTTGCTCTCAAATTTAGTGCTTGCTCTTTAATGACTCAATTTCGTCTGATGACAATGAGCGCGCTTCGGTTTCCAGCAACATCGGAATACCATCTTTAATTGGATACGCCAAACCGGCAGAGCTACTCCATAACTCGTTCTCTTTGAGCACGAGTTTACCTTTGGTCGTAGGGCAAACTAAAATATCCATCAACCGCTTGTTCATTAACTTGTTTCCCGATTGCCTAATTGCCTAGTGCCCATGATATCAGTGTTATTGTAGACACTGTAAAAAGCTGTCAGCCATCGTGTTTAAAAGTTCCGAATAAAGTGAAGCACCCGGATCCAGACGCATACCAACCGGGTCTAATAAGCCCACCGAAAGTTGCTTCTGTTCGTTAACAACATCGATTACCGCCGTGGGTTCGCCCACATCAGCAAAAACACACACCGCTTGTTCGCTAAGTGCTTGAACAGATTTCAACGTAGCTGCACTTGCATGGTGTCCGTTGCTACCGGTAATTGCGCCTAAGTTATTTAACCCGTAAGTGTTCACGAAATAACCATAGGCATCGTGTTGCACAATAAAGGGTACTTGCGCTACAGGTGCTAACTTGCTGGCAATTAATTGCGACAATTCTGTTAACGATTGTTGTGCCATCTGGTTATTCTTTTCGTAGAGGGCCAACTCGTCAGGGTTAAGCTGTTTAAGCACGTTTGTGATGTGTTGCAACCACAGTTTTGCGTTTTCAATATCCAGCCAGACATGCGGATCGGTGTGATCCGTTAAGTCCTTAATATGATGTGTTTTTTCAACATCAAACAACGTAATAACTTTGTCTGTTTTTACCAGTGAGTTAATTTGTCTATCTATTTGAGGTGATAGGTTGCCACCTATATGAATAACCAGATCAGCGTTTTGAAGATTTCTTGCATCCGATGGTTTCAAGTGCGCATCGTGTGGTGACTGTCCATTTCTCAGCAGTAAGTCTACTTGCGCGGTATTGCCGGTAATCATCGATACTAATGAATGTACCGGTGCTATATCGGTGCTGATAAAAAGTTTGCCTGTGTTCTTAGCGGATAACACTGAAGTAAACAGCAAAGCACTGGTTGCTATACCCAAGACGACAACGAAAGAGAGTAGGTAGCGCCTGCGGGCTTGGGCCGCGGTATAGCGTCGACGGATGAGTGGGCTTGGCATAATGAATTTGAGCGCGCGAATGATTAGTGGAACGGGCAACTATGTTATATTGTAACATAACGAATTTGGTGCCTACACTCGGATGAAAAAAGCCCTCGCTTTTACCTCGCACGATCACAAGCGCTGTCGCCGTGCAACACTTGCCACGGTTGAGAAAATATGTGCCGAGCGAAATATACGCTTAACGCCGGTACGCCGTAATACGTTAGAAATATTGCTTGAAACGCATACAGCGTTAGGTGCCTACGAGTTGCTGGAGAAGCTGAGTCAGAGTGGTTTTTGCGATAAACCGCCGGTGGTTTATCGGGCGCTGGGGTTTTTAATGGAGCAGGGTTTTGTTCACAAGCTGGAACGCCATAATGCCTTTGTTGCTTGCTCCGAGCCTAAAAAATGTAAAAATCCATGCTTTCTCATTTGCCGTGCCTGCAGCCGTGTTGCCGAACAAACAATGCCCGCTGCACACACAGAACTTGTTAGTGCTGCAAATCAGGCAGGGTTCATCACCCAAAACAGCGTTATTGAATTGAGTGGTTTATGCGCTCAGTGTCCAAGTGATAGCTAACCACCATGCAAAAGCTTATTGACGCGCGTCAGCTAACCATCCAGTACGGCAATGAAAAAGTACTGGAGCATATCGACTTCTCAATCAGTGAACGTGAGATCGTTACCATCGTTGGGCCCAACGGTTCTGGAAAGTCCACGTTACTCAGGGTACTCATCGGCGCATTGTCGCCCGATGCCGGCACTTTAAACCGTCGAGCTGGTTTACGAATGGGTTATGTGCCTCAGCGCTTAAGTTTCGATTCCAATTTGCCTATGAATGTTAAGCGGTTTTTATCTTTGGGCAGCAAGCGCGGTAACGCCTTTAACAGCAGCTGGGAAAAACGCATTAACATCGAACATTTGCTGAATCATCAAATTCGGCATCTGTCGGGTGGGCAATTACAAAGAGTATTATTAGCGCAGGCGTTAATGGATGACCCGCACTTGTTAATACTCGATGAAGCAACACAAGGGTTGGATCAAATAGGGGAGGCCAGCTTCTATCGTTTAATAGAAGAGCTCAGAAATGAAAGAGGTTGCGCTGTACTGCTGGTGAGCCATGATCTGCACGTGGTTATGAGCGCTTCGGATCGGGTGGTTTGCCTGAACGGACATGTCTGTTGCGAGGGTACTCCCACCATTGTCTCAGAAGCGCCGGAGTATCGCGCATTGTTTGGCCATGGCACTGAAGGCGCTCTGGCGCTTTATCGACACGACCACGACCACGATCACGATCACGATCACGATCACGATCACAGCCATTCGAGCGGTTCATCTGAAGGTCATAGCCATGCTGGATGATTTCGTGGTTCGAGCGTTTCTGGCTGGTGCGGCTTTGGCGCTGGCTGCGGCACCGCTGGGTTGTTTTATTGTATGGCGTCGTATGGCGTATTTTGGTGATGCGATAGCACATGCGTCTTTGTTGGGCGTCGCGATTTCATTGGCGTTCTCAATGTCCACCTTTTTCGGTGTCGTTCTTGTCACTGTCATGCTGGCTTACTTTCTGGGTATATTGAGCGGCAAACTCTACGCGATGGATACGTTACTTGGCGTTGCATCGCATGTGTCTTTAGCGCTGGGTTTGGTCGCTGTATCAAAAATATCAGGCGTACGGCTCGATTTGGCTGCTTATCTGTTTGGCGACATTCTTACAGTAACAAGAACTGATATCGCCATTATTGCGGCGGGGGCTGCGTTAGTGATTGCCCTATTGGTGTGGCGGTGGGTGCCATTGCTGACCACAACCCTTAGCCCGGATATGGCCACCGCCAGAGGTTTTGATGCCAGAAAAGAGCAGATGGTTTTATTAGTTACGCTGGCGCTGCTGGTGGCTGTTGCTATAAAAATTGTCGGTGCGTTGTTGATTACATCAGTGCTGATTATTCCGGCTGCTGCTGCACGGCCACTATCGCGTACACCGGAGCAAATGGCGGTTGTTGCCGCAATCGCTGGTTTGGTGTCTGTCGCATTGGGTTTGGCGTTATCGGTTTATTCCGATACGCCCACAGGGCCGAGTATTGTTGTGGTCGCGGGCTTGTTGTTTCTGCTGGCTAATGTTGTCAGCTCTTTTGTTGAACAGCGGCGAAGGCAGCAAAACAGATCACTGCCAAAAGATGCCTAAGTTTGCTCCCTGACCAATTTAACTTGCCTGCGGGAGCTTATAAGTTGGTTGGTAGTTGTGGTTGTACCGATGCAGCAAGGTTTGCAACAGCGCTTCATTGGGTGTTGCTTCAAACTGAAAGGCATTCAAACCTGAACGCAGCATAAACAAGATGTGGTCAACGCGGATATCACCAACGGCTCTCAGTTCGCCAGTATAGCTGTAGCGTTTGCTGAGCAGCCTTGCATGTGAATAGCCTCTGCCGTCTGTAAAGCTTGGGAAATGGACGCAAATTAGTTCAAGATTTTTTACGTAGGGGGCCAATAATGCGACGTCATGTTCAGGTTCAAGCCAAACCTGTTGCGTTGTTACCGCGCTATCATCTGCCGCCATCTCCAGAAAACGATCCAATGACACCACGGCTTCTACTTTGGCAGTAGAGTCTGTTTTGGGTTTGGCCATATCATTTTCAAGTAGATAGGCGTGGCTGGTTTGCTCTAATATTCCGTTACGCAGCAATGGCATAAACCTTCTCCTTAAAAGGCTGAACGCCGGTTCGTTTTACCACTTGTTGAAACGTTTCTTCGTCGTTGTTTCGTTGCTCTACGTAGGTTTCAAGTATACGTTCGATGGCGTCGGCCACTTCAGCTTTGGGTATCGCTTTGCCTAAACGCTTGCCCAATGCGGCTTCGTTTCCAGCGTGACCACCCAGAGTAAGTTGGTACCATTCTTCGCCGGATTTCTCTACACCTAAAATGCCTATATCACCAACATGATGATGCCCGCAGGCGTTCATGCAGCCGGAGATTTTTATGCTTAAGTCGCCCAAGCTGTGTTGGTAGTCGATGCTGTCGAAGCGAGCATAGATCTGATCATAAATGGCGATGGTACCTGCGTTGGCTAGTGAACAAAAATCCAAGCCGGGGCAAACGATCATATCGGTTAGCTTGCCAATATTAGGTGTGGCCAAATTCAACGGCTTAAGTGCATTCCAGACATCGAATAAATGGACGGTGGGCACGTGTGCTAGCACCAGATTTTGTTCGTGCGTGCTTCTTATTTCACCTAAGCTGTATTGCTCGGCTAAATCTGCAATGGCGCGCATTTGTTCAGATGTTGCATCGCCAGCAGCCTGTTCATTGTTTTTTAGTGAAACCAGTACAATCCTTCTAGCGCTGTCTTTGTGCGGTTTGGTATTACTTTTGTACCATTGGTTAAACAAAGGGTTACTGAAAATTTGATCGGGCGAATCAATGGTATTGCTATTCGATAGCTTAGGTGGCGCTGGGAACTGTGCTTTAAGCTCTTCTATGTAATCTTGTGTAAAGGTGTCGTCTTCATGTTGCGACAATTGCCACTCTTGTTCAACCTTCTCTCTAAAGTTATCGATGCCTAGTGCATTGACGAGGATTTTAATGCGCGCCTTGTACAAGTTATCTCGCCGACCTTCCTGATTGTATACCCGTAAAATAGCAGCGAGGTAGGTGAGTAAATGTTCCGGAGCCAGAAACGGGTTAATCACACTACCGATATAAGGCGTACGGCCCAAACCGCCGCCAACTAACACTTCAAAACCCAAAACGTTATCGGCGTTTTTATGTAAGCGTAAACCGATGTCATGTACCTGCACGGCGGCCCGATCACTTAAGGCTCCGGTAACGGCTATTTTAAATTTACGTGGTAGCCAGTTAAATTCGGGGTGCAGGGTAGACCATTGTCTTATTAGTTCACACCAAGGGCGGGGATCTTCAATTTCATCCCCGATGGCGCCAGCTAGTGGGTCTGTTGTAGTGTTTCGGATACAGTTTCCACTGGTTTGAATAGCATGCATTTCAACATCAGCAAGCTGTTGTAATATTTTGGGTACATCATCGAGTTTCGGCCAATTGTATTGTATGTTTTGGCGGGTAGTGAAGTGGCCATAGCCTTTATCGTAGTCGCTGGCAATACTGGCTAGTTGGCGCAATTGTGTTGAAGAAAGTAAACCATACGGGATAGCCACACGCAGCATATAGGCGTGTCGCTGATAGTACAAACCGTTACGTAGTCTGAGTTGTTTGAACTCGTCTTCGTCGAGCTGGCCGGCGTTGTAGCGTTGAACCTGCTCGCTGAACTCATCTACGCGAGATTGCACAAACTGCTTATCAAACTCATTGTATTGGTACATGCTAAGCCGCCTCGGAATCTGATTCTTTGTAGGGATCGTCAACGCCCAGCCGCTGGTGCATAACAGAACTTGTTGTTGTGTATTGCAAGTGCACCTTTTCACCAGGGTTTAAGTAAGACTTAATGGCAAATGCTGCTAGGGCAGCTTCGTGAAAACCACTGAGAATTAATTTTTTCTTGCCGGGGTACCAGTTAATATCCCCAACGGCGAAAATTCCGGGTTCGCTGGATTGAAATTTTTCGGTATCTACGATGATCTGATTTTTCTTCAACGCCAGATTCCAATGGGCAATTGGCCCAAGCTTTGGCGAGAGGCCATAGAAAATCAGTAGTTGGTCCAAATCGAGTTTGCGTACTACGCCATCCAGACCAGTGACATCAATCTGCTTTAAAGTATTGTCTGAGTGCAGCAACTTGCTGACGTTACCGGTTAAAAATTGCATTTGGTAGTCATCACAGAGTCGTTGCATACGCTCAACCGATGCGGGTGCTGCTTTAAATTTTTCGGAACGGTGGATCAGTACTAGGCTGTTGGCGTCTTTGTACAAATCCAAAGCCCAGTCTAGCGCTGAATCACCACCACCTAAAATGACGATGTCTTTGCCTTTGTGTTGGTTACGATCTTTTATTGAATAGAAGGTTTGTGTACCAACAAAGTCGTTGACGCCAGGGACTTTCAGCTGAACCGGTTCGAATGAACCTACGCCACCGGCAATAATGACGGTTTTGGAGTAAAACTCGTTTCCGGTGCTGGTTGTAATATGAAACCGGTTATCGTCCATGCGTTGCAAATCAATCACTTGCTGACCCAGATGAAACGTAGGGTTAAAGGGAGCAATTTGCTCCAACAGACGATCAATAAGCTCTTGTGCACCAATGCTGGGGCAGGCCGGTATGTCGTAAATGGGTTTATCGGGGTAGAGCTCAGTGCATTGTCCGCCTGGGTTGGGCAGGCTGTCTATGATGTGCGCATGGATATTGAGTAGCCCTAACTCAAATGCCTGAAAAAGCCCGCAAGGCCCGGCACCAATAATGACTACGTCTGTTTCCAATTTCATTGCTTGCATTCCTGATTGAGCTGGATGCATTGGAGCAGAAACTGAATGAAATGTTTAAGGCTTTTTTGCTATATCCTTATGCCAAAAAAAAGCCCGCTTGAGCTCTTAGTGCTCAAGCGGGCTTTTGTTCTCAATGGCTGTGTTGAGGTTTAGTCGCCACCTGCCACTTGATCGCCGCTAAGATCTTCACTGCGATCCATCCAGAAAGTGCGCACGGTAAGGTCGCTAAAGTCTGGCGAAATTGGCTGTTCCGGTCCAACTAAAACTGTGGGGCCGTTCTCAGTGATTAACGCTGCAGGCTCAGGCGGAATACCGCCGTGCGCAAGGTCTTTCTCGCGATCGTTTAGATCGATATCGCCGTCTTCATCAACATCTAATACCGGCGAACCATCCAACACGCTCACCACATAAACCGAACCCCCACCAATGGCTGTGGTACAAGCACCAACCGACAATGCCGGTTTATAGGAGGTGAAGATTATTTGGTTGTTTATGGTAATGCTGTCACCTAATATCTTCTCGCCGGTTTCCGCCATGTCAAGCTTCCATCCATAAGGATTCGAATCGGGTTCGATGGTATTGGTGATATCAACTAGGTCATCCACGGTAATCGGCGAATACGAAGCACCATTGTCTTTGGTTTTGCCGTAACCGGCAGCAGTACCACCGACATCGTACGACTTCAGCATGAAAAATTGGTCGTCAACGCCTATATCGAGTGGGTGTGCACGCCATCCGGATCCAATGCTGATGGATAAGAATTGCTCGCCATCCTGTGCAATCAATGCAACATCAGGCTCGTAGTAGAAACGACGGTGATCGCTTGGGGATGCACCGCTAAGCTTTGCCATAACGCCACCTGTCATTAACGGGCCTGAGCTGTGATACGCCTTAAGATCAAAGCGCCATATTTGTCCACCCATGTCGCCAACGTACATTTGGTCGATATAACCGTCGAAGTCAGTATCGATGATGCGTAGATCTGATGGAATGCTGTATTTCATGTCGGGAAACAGCTGATCTCCACCGCCGACACCTAAGCCAGACCAAAGCTTCTGACCAGTGCGGGCATCAACAATGTAAATACCGCGGCCAACCGAGTCAGGTGTTTGTGCCACAAAATTACCCTGCGGATCCGGGTCTTGATTGGTATCGTATCCAGCACCAAAAATCAAAACGTCACGTGCCTGACCGTTTAGGTATATTTGTGCTGGTGCTGCCCGAGACCATGTTTGCCCTAACTCTGCAAAGTCACCCTGACCACCTTCTATAACCCAAGCCAGCCGAGGGTTAAGCCTGTTGGATACGTCCATGGCATAGTAGTTTCGTCCACCGCGACGCATACCCGAGTACAACAAGGCTTCCTCTCCACTATCAATGATTACGTTATTGTTCGCATCGTCTGTCCACACAGACAGAGATCCGTCGAGGCCGTATGGGTGTTTATCAGAAGATTGATTTTCATAAAACACATTGAGGTTTTCTAATAGCTCTTGAGGAATGAAAGAGTAAAGCTCTTTTCCCTCATCACGCTCAATCGCATGTAAGTAGCCTTCGTTAGTACCTACAAAAACAGTGGTATGCGGCGTTGAACCAGCTGCGTAATTTAAAATTACAGGGCGAGAGTGCATGGGGTCACCCATATGCAAGCGCCAATCAGTTGTGTCTTCGTCGTCATCTTCGTCTTTAACATCGATACCACGCGCCCACTTGAGCAGCTTATCCCGGTACTCTTGTTGCTCAGAATTGGAACCTTGCAAGCCTTGTAGACCCAATGTTGCCAACGTAAGCATGTTGTTGTTTTCATTGATCTCGTTAGCGGCAGTAGTTAAGTCAACACCTGAACTTGGTATAGAATTGTTGTCTCCAAGGTAAGTGAATATGCGACGATTCTGGCTACTGTAGTCCATTTCGGCTGACGCACCACCGTTCGATACAACGTTGCCGTCGTTACTATCGCTCCACCAACTGCGGCTATCATCTGCGAAAAAACCACTGGTTTCGTCTACAGCCTTTGCGCCGTTCGCATCTTTGATCGTGATTTTACCGGTAGAGTCTGTACCCACTTCGTAGCGTTTTAGGTTGCCGCTCCACGTTGGACGTTGATCAGGCTTGAACAGCGCGAAATAGATGTCGTTTCTATGGGTTAGACGGTTAAATTGGTTAACCGTTGCGCCAGGTGCCACGAAGCTTGTATCTACTGCTAATACATCGCCCAGTATTGACTGAAATACATCCACTAAGTCTTGCGCCGATGAA
>CALDTX010000223.1 GCA_937923565.1 uncultured Granulosicoccaceae bacterium
CCCATCCACTTTTTAGAAATGGTGAGAACTCGGGGGGTGGGGTTAGGGGGTGGTTTTGAGTTTTTGTTGGAATGTTCTTTTGTGGGTAGTTAGTTCTGTTTTGGTGAGGGCGAAGACGCCACTGCCTCCGTTGGAGAACTCTAGCCAGAGGAATGGGACTTCTGGGTATAAAGCTTCTATGGCTAGGGCGCTGTTGCCTACTTCTACGATCAGGAGGCCGTGATCGTTTAATTTTTCGGCGGCTTCGTTGAGCATTATCCTTACTAGGTCTAGGCCATCCTCTCCGGCTGCCAGCCCTAGCATGGGTTCGTGGGAGAATTCTTGGCCCATTGCCTCTATGTCAGCTGCGTCGACGTACGGTGGGTTGGATACGATGAGGTCGTAGGTACCGGGAATATTGTCGAATAGTGAGCTTTGTATAAGGCTTACTTGCTCTTGCAAGTGATACATCTGTACATTTTCGGCCGCCAGGCTCAGAGCTTCTTCTGATATATCACTGGCATCCACTTTCGATTCGGGCAAGTTAACGGCACAGGCAATGGCGATACACCCTCCACCCGTGCAAAGATCTAAGACGTTTTTGGTTTTATCCAGATCAATAAGGCCAAAAAAGTCATTCAGTATGAGTTCTGCAATTGGGGAACGTGGTACCAGGGCTCGTGCATCACTTTTAAATTCCAGCCCGGCGAACCATGCGGTGCCGGTTAAGTAGGCAGCGGGGAGTCGTTGGGTAATGCGTCTCGAAATGAGCTCGTTACAAGATACTAATTCGTGCTCTGTCAGCACTCTTTGATAGTCCGGTTGCTGTTCTGCAGGTAAATTCAAGGCATGCAGGACCAGCCAACTGGCCTCGTCAATCGCGTTAACCGTACCGTGCCCATAAACCAGCTCGTTTTGCTCAAAGGCGGCTGCTGATTGCCGAATTGCGCTCTCAATAGTTATGAAATCACCACTGAGCAAATCCTTAATTGCTTTCATTACACTGACTGACCCATTCCCGTAACCATTCAGTATAATCTGTGTGGCAACCTTCGAGTACAGTGCATCAGTGAAAGCAGAAAATACAGAAAACCTTCAACCCAAATCGCGATGGTTACCTGCGCTTGTTATCGCAACTGTTGCTCTAGTTGGCGGCATTGGCGCTAACATTTGGTTGAACACTGGCGCTTCAACCGAATCCGTGGATGTTTACTCAGATGCTGAATTGAAACAAATCCAAGAACAGCTCGTTGCAACCACGATTCTTCCAGATAACTTTAAATCGGTACCGGCATTTGAATTAATTGGGGCAAACAATACAGCCGTCACCGATGCTTTATTTGCCGACAAATGGAGTATGGTTTTCTTTGGATTTACCCATTGCCCGGATGTTTGCCCCACCACCCTTTATGTTATGAACTCAGTTATCGACGAACTGCGTGAACAATCGCTGTCTGAGCCTCAAGTCGTGTTTATCACCGTAGACCCTGTTCGGGATACCATCGATAAGGTCACCGATTACGTTAACTATTTTAGTGAAGAGTTTGTTGGTTTATCCGGTACATTAAACAATATTACTCAACTCACCAGCAAACTGGGTGTAGTGGCAAGTTTCACCGCATCAGAAACCGACCCCAACAACTACACTGTCGATCACACCGCTTCAATGCTTCTTATAGATCCACAAAAGAATCTACGTGCTAAGTTCGGTGCACCTCATGAAGTCGACTCAATTGTTAAAGACTTCAAAACAATAATTGCCTCATTCCAATAGCGCACGCGAATAAGCGAACATACATTTTTTCGGATAATTCCACATGTTTAAAAAACTGGTTTTCCTTTCTTTGTTTCTTTGCCACAGTGCATTCGCTGAACTACCATCGATCATTGATCCGGTAATACCCGCTACACCGCCTGGCGCACAAGTAGCCGCTGGCTACCTGAGCTTAACGAACAATAGCGACTCAACCTTAACGATTGACGGTGCCTCAAGCGCGGTTGCTAAAAAAGTGGAATTGCATCTTTCTAAAGTTGAAAATGATGTTGCCAAAATGATCAAACAAGACTCTGTTATGGTGAAAGCCGGCGAAACTTTTGAGTTTAAACACGGCAGCTATCACTTAATGTTGATGGGCCTTGAGAACGCTTTAAAGCCTGGCGACGTTGTTGACATCATTTTGGAAACCAGCAATGGCGACATCCTGATCGAAATGCCTGTCAAGAAAATGGGTATGTCGAAAATGAAGAAAAAGATGGATCATAAAATGGACAACAACAACTAAGTGTTGTCCGATTGGCTAAAAACCCTACCGCTGTATCCTTTGCCTCACCATTTGGTGTCGCGTGCGGTTTTGAAACTCACACGCATCGAGTCAAGGTTTACAGCACCGGCCATTCGCCGATTCATTAAACTGTTCGATGTGGACATGCAAGATGCCACGCAGAACGACATCAACAGTTTCAAAAGTTTCAATGCTTTTTTTACACGGGCACTAAAACCCACCGCCCGCCCCATTTGCGAGGGCAGCAATGAAATCGCAAGTCCGGCTGATGGAAAAATTTCTGCAATTGGTCCTATTGAAAACGGCATGTTGTTTCAGGCCAAAAAGCATCAATACTCTTTGGAGGCCTTACTGGGCGGCGACACGCATGCAGCGCAACGTTTAGCGAATGGAAACTTCACAACGATTTATTTGTCTCCTCGTGACTACCACCGCCTGCACATGCCTCGCGCTGGAAAGCTGTTAAGTCAAACTCATATACCCGGACGATTATTCAGTGTAGGACCACACACCGTTAGAACGGTACCCAATCTTTTTGCACGTAACGAGCGAGTGGTTGCACAGTTCGAAACAGATGCGGGCCTTATGGCTTTAGTGCTGGTGGGTGCCATAAACGTTGCAGCCATTGAAACCGTTTGGCGCGGCTTGGTCACACCGCCACAATCCAAACGTATTTCGCGAATTGAGTACGACGACAAACCGGATGTTTACCTCGATAAGGGTGAAGAAATGGGCCGCTTTAACATGGGTTCTACCATTGTTGTGTTGCTTGAAAACTCAAGTCAATGGCGCGTGGATATGCAGGCAGATGATGCGGTTAAGATGGGCCAGTTCCTAGGCACAGTAAAGACATAAAACAAGACTTAACACAAGTTTCTCTACCCGCTTTCTATAACATCCGACGAAAAAACAGACTATTAGGGTCTAAAACATAGTCTGCAAATGGATCGCAAATTTCGAAGCCATGCTTTTGATACAACCGGTGCGCTGCTCGAAAAGAAGCCATAGATCCTGTTTCCAGATACAACGCTTTAATGCCTTGTTGTTTTGCAAATTGCAGAATGTGCACAAGCATAGCTTCAGCAACACCTTTACGCAGATGCGCATCATGCGTTTTCATGGATTTGATTTCTGCCATGCCTTCTGAATGCTGCTTAAGCGCACCACAACCTAAAAGGTTTTGATCAGACCATAGGCTCCAGAACGTTACTGTTGCTTCTTTAAGTCCGCTAACATCCAGCGCATGTGTGCTTTCAGGTGGTGAAGCAGCCTGCATACCCTTTAAATGCGCTTCCAGTAAAGCGAGCACCTGCGGGTTATCAAGCAGCCCTGTTTTTATTTGCCAATCGGATGGGCGGCTAGTGGACATTACCTGCAAGGCTCCCTGGGTATTGTTTCAGCAAATGCGAAACCGGTTCTAGCGCTGCAACAGCATGAGACTCAATAAAACGCAGAGCATCTTCAGCATCTTCTGCGAACCAACGCTTCGCGCTGCCTAATCTAAAACTGTACCCCCAACTATCCATATCCCGGAACATACGCTCTTGCCCCATGTCGGGCACCTGGGACGACAGCAAAATTTGCAAAAAACAAACTGCATTCTCTTCAATAGCCGTACCGCCTGCATTGGTGTGTAATTGTGCCCGGCGCTCGGCCGACATCAACAACCAATGACAGGCTTCGTGCATTGCTGAGTGAACGGGTGTATCTGGCCGCAAGTACAAAGATTGCTGTATTAAGCCAGCCTCTGCATCACCCCAATGGCTACCCGGAATTGTTTGCCCAGCTGCAACCCAATGTATTTGCAAGCCCTGTGATTGAAAAAACGCCAACACAGAATCTACCTGGGTATTGCCAATACGAAGTACGTCCGCAGTTTCTGAAGCATTCATTAGCATCAGGCTCTGTCTGAACTGAAGGCGAGCGCTTCGCCGATCTCACTGAGGTTGCACAAACGCATCAATAAGCGCTCCAGACCCAACGCAACACCTGCACACGCAGGCATACCTTGTTTCAATGCTTGTAGAAAATTTTCATCGACAGGAATTGTGTTTAATCCCATGAGCTCACGCTTAATATTATCGGCTTCGAATCGTTTACGCTGTTCGGCACTATCGAGAAGCTCGTTAAACCCATTAGCCAACTCCAATGAGCCCCAATACAGTTCAAAGCGCTGCGCTACGGGCATTCCTTGTTCATCGTTTGCAACCTTAGCCAAGGCACACTGGCTTGCCGGGTAATCAACCAAAAAAGTCAGCTGATCTGCCGGAAATTTACTGATCACAAACTCGTCCATCATTAAGTCTAAGGCTGCGTCAATATCAGTGCCTATGGACTGCGGGTAAGAGCGATTCTGCTGTTTAAATAGCTTTTCAATTTGATCAACACTGAGTTGTCCTACTGATGTGC
This sequence comes from uncultured Granulosicoccaceae bacterium, assembly GCA_937923565.1. Lineage (GTDB taxonomy): Bacteria > Pseudomonadota > Gammaproteobacteria > Granulosicoccales > Granulosicoccaceae > Granulosicoccus. The sequence continues at coordinate 4,671 of CALDTX010000223.1, forward strand.
CACAACAACTTGCAACGGCATCTTTATAACGAAGGAAATTTACAGCGGGCAATGTTAGATTAAATTTTTGGCAAATCAGCGTTAGTAAATCCAGTACATCCTGCGTAAGAGCAGTGTGATCAAAACCTACGCGATACCATTCGAGCAAACTGAATTCCGGGTTATGTCTTCGGCCCATTTCACCATCACGAAATACGGTTGCCATCTGGTAGATATCGCGTTGATACGCGGCCAGCAAACGTTTCATCGGAAATTCTGGTGAGGTATGTAAATAAGACAAGTGCCCGCCATCGGACGACACTTGATAACTGTGAATATGCGGGTCTGTTGCGGTGCTTTGCGACAAGGCGGGCGTTACAACCTCTAACACCTGATTGTTCTGCATGTGCTCATGGACACAGCAACGAAGTAAAGCCATGGATTCAAGAGTGGCAAGCGCCGCTGATGGCATCCAAGCATCAGCGGCACCGCACGGATTGTTCATCTTGCCCAACGCACTTGAACTATCGTCAAATGGTTTGCGCGATTACTTAACGCGCGAAACGTAATCACCTGATCGCGTATCTACTTTGATCACTTCACCTTCTTCAATGAACAAAGGCACCTTAACTACAGCACCCGTTTCCATATACGCAGGCTTGTTGCCGCCTGTGGCGGTGTCACCGCGTACACCAGGATCTGTTTCCGTGATAACCAGCTCTACAAAATTTGGCGGTGTAACGGCCAAGGGCTGTCCGTTGTACAGGGTAACCTCACAAATCGCTTCTTCTTTCAAATACAGGTGTGCGTTGCCCATCGCTGTTTTGTCAGCAGCCAACTGCTCATAGCTGCTTGGATCCATGAAGTGCCAATGTTCGCCATCGCTGTACAGAAATTGCATTTCGGTATCCATGACGTCCGCGCTTTCGACCGTTTCGCCCGACTTAAACGTGCGTTCCACGGTTCTGCCGGTTTTCAGGTTACGGACTTTGGTTCGCGTAAAAGCCTGGCCTTTTCCCGGCTTTACAAACTCATTTTCGACGATGGAATGTGGATCGCCGTCGAGCATGATTTTGAGCCCGCCTTTGAATTCATTAGTGCTGTAATTGGCCATAAATTCCCGTTTCGCTATGCTTGCTTAGCTTCAGTTCATCCCATTATAGCGTTTCCTTCGCTGAGACGCGGAATATCACCAGCAGGATGTTCAAAACTCTCAAAAATTTCGAATTTTTCGGACTACACTTTTTAACCGAACCGGCTAAAAAAAAGACCGCGCGAAAACATTCGATACGTCGTGAACAATCAAACCACTCAAATCCCCAAATTCAGCTGCCTAGTATGGTCTCAAGGCCAGAAACTGCCTGAGGCTGTTTTGCAGCCGTTGACATTAAGCAAGCGCGTCGAAGGCGTTGATCAGGTTGACAATGAAGCTCAGCTCTGTCAGCGACTCAAGTTCAACCAACACGCTTTGTGTGTTCTGGTGATTAATGATCGTTCCACTATGCTACCGCCCTGCCTTCTACGTTACCCCGATTTAAAAGTACTGGCGATTGTTCGAGTTGGCAAGATTGGCCCTTTGCTCGATTGGCTCCAACAGGGATGCAGCGATGTGGTGCAGCTAAAGCGAACCGACAACCTAAAACACTCGCTCAGCCGATTGATCGATGAATGCGGCCTGCGCATTCAAAATGCCCAATTGCAGTCGACAATCCGAACTTTACAAGCATTGCCCGCTGTTCAGGAAAGCACAAACACCATCGAATCGGGCCTCTCGTCCAGTGGTAACACAGTGGAAACCCTAAACAGTAACGCAGCGGCCGAGAACAAGGCCAAAGCGTTACTTCTGGACAAACTCCAGCTGCAAGTACAAGACCTGAGTAATGCCGGCACAGTTTGGCGATGTAAACGCGTCACGTTACTGCTGGTGCAACTAAACACAGAACTGGAAACACCACTGACGCAACAAGAAAAGCTGAGCATTCAACAAAACATGAACACAGCTATGGTGGTGGACCAGGTGACCGGAAATACTTTGTTACTCGCCATTCCGCTTAGCAACGACCTATCGCCCAGAATGATGGTCAACAATGTTAAACAGTGTTTGCTGGCAGTGGACCCTCAGCTGTTTAACGACAGAAACCTATGCATAAACACGATTACTACTAAGCTTTCATCAGCCAACGTACACACAATGTTCGAAAAGCTAACAAAACATGCAAAATCGAATGCCGCTAACTTTGGCAAACAGCGAAAGTTACTCGCGACACCGCTGCCTGGCAGCGATGTCGTGGGTGGTAAAACAAAAGTCCCCTATTCTATTTCTACACTGTTAACGGTTTGAAAACCTCTTGGTAACTTCCTACCGCGTTGTCCGCGTGTACCGAGATAGTCTTCCAGCTCGCGATATTTAATGGTGGTATGGCGTTTCCCACTGTTGATACGCAGCTTGGCCTTGGGTGCTAGTACACTCAATGCCACCATCGCTTCTTCACCAGATTGAAACTTTTTACCCGGTATATTGAATATCTTATTTCCTTTGCCTCTGGCCATCTCTGGTAGCTCTCCCACCGGGAATGAAAGCAGGCTACCGGAGTTGCTGATGGCGGCAACTCGATCTTCAGTGAGAGAGTGCACTCGGGCTGCTGGCAGCACCGTTGCACCAGAGGGCACGGAAATAACTGATTTTCCGGCTTTATTGCGACTCACCAGGTCGCCCAACTTGGCAACAAACCCGTAGCCAGCGCTGGTTGAAAACAGGTATCTGTCGTCGTCTTCACCCATCATGATACTGATGAACTGCGCGCCATCAGGTGGCTTAAGCCGACCGCTGATGGGTTCGCCCAATCCGCGTGCCGATGGAAAACCGTGAGCGGGCATACAATAAACACGGCCTGTGGAGTCGAGCACCATCGCGGTGCCATTGGTTCTGCCCTGCGCCGAACTTTGATAGGCATCACCCGACTTATACGTCAGCGTTTTTGCATCAACATCAAAGCCTTTGGCCGCTCGCACCCAACCGCGTTGTGAAAGTACAACCGTAATAGGTTCGCTGGGTATGAGGTCTGATTCGGAAATCGCTTGCGCCGCTTCTCTGGCAACAATCGGAGAACGTCGATCGTCGCCGTAGGTTTCAATATCTTCTTTAAGCTCTTTCTTGATGAGCGTTTTCATGCGTCGATCAGAGCCCAATGTGGCTTGTAAAGAGGCTTTTTCAGCTTCAAGTTCATCTTGCTCGCCACGAATCTTCATTTCTTCAAGCTGCGCCAAATGCCGCAACTTGAGTTCAAGTATAGCTTCTGCTTGAATATCGCTAATTTTAAATGTACTAATTAGCACCGGCTTGGGTTCATCGTTATTACGAATAATCCGAATCACTTCGTCGATATTCAAATAAGCGATCATCAAACCAGCAAGAATATGCAATCGACGATCGACTTTATCGAGCCGCCACTGCAAACGCCTGCGTACCGTTTCTGTACGATAAGTTAGCCATTCCCTTAAAACTGTTAATAGATTCTTGACGGCTGGACGACCATCCAAACCGATCATGTTCATGTTGACACGATAGGTTCGTTCAAGATCAGTTAACGCAAACAGGTGCTGCATTAAACCGTTTATATCAACTCGGTTACTTCTGGGCGTTATAACCAAACGTGTCGGGTTTTCGTGATCAGATTCATCGCGTAGATCTTCAACCATTGGCAATTTTTTAGCGTGCATTAACGCTGCAATTTGCTCAAGCACTTTCGAACCAGACACTTGAAACGGCAATGCAGTTACGATGATGTCGCCGTCTTCTTTCTCAAACACGGCGCGCTGACGCAAACTGCCATGGCCAGTTTCGTACATGCGATGAATATCTTCTGTGCTCGATATTATTTCAGCCGATGTCGCGAAGTCAGGACCTTTAATGTAGGTAAGAATATCTTCAAGTTTCGACTTGGGCTTATCGAGTAAATGAATACAGGCGTTGCCAACTTCGACCAGATTATGGGCCGGTATATCGGTGGCCATTCCAACCGCGATACCCGTTGTACTGTTCAGCAGTATGTGCGGTAAGCGAGACGGCAGAAGCTTGGGTTCTTCCAGCGTACCGTCAAAGTTTGGCGCCCAATCGACAGTACCCTGACCGAGTTCTTGCAATAACGATTTCGAGAAACGCGTAAGCTTTGACTCCGTGTAACGCATTGCAGCAAACGATTTGGGATCATCGGAGGATCCCCAGTTGCCTTGCCCATCAACTAAGGTATAGCGATATGTAAATGGCTGTGCCATTAGCACCATAGCTTCATAACAGGCGCTGTCGCCATGTGGATGATACTTACCCAACACATCGCCTACCGTACGCGCCGATTTTTTATGCTTCGAAACAGACGACAAACCAAGTTCAGACATCGCATAAATAATGCGTCGTTGAACCGGCTTTAAGCCGTCACCAATGTGCGGCAAAGCGCGATCCAGAATAACGTACATCGAATAATCAAGATACGCTTTCTCGGTGTAGTCACTCAATGAGAGTTCTTCAACTTCGATATCGCTAAAGCTTAACGCCCGTTGCTCTGCCGCAGCAGAGGATTTTTTCGAACCTTTTTTCGAACGGGTTTTACTTGCTTTTGCGCTGTTTTTTTTCTTTTGTGCCATGGTTAAATCTTCGACCAAGTTAGCTTGATCATAAAACGAAAGGTAAAAAGGGTCTGTTTATCAGGCTTGTAAATTTCGCAGCTTTAATGCCCTGTTTATTAAGCCGTTGGTCGAGCTATCGTGACTACTAACGCTCTTCCCTTCACTGAGTTCAGTTTGAATTGACTTGGCCAATTGTTTCCCCAGTTCAACTCCCCATTGGTCAAAAGGGTTTATGTTCCAAATTACCGATTCTACAAACACTTTGTGTTCATACAAAGCAATCAGGGCACCCAGTGATTTTGGGTCAATGCGCTGCATCATGATGGTATTACTGGGTCGGTTACCGCTAAAGGTTCGATGACCGATGAGTCTGTCTTTTTCATCATTGCTATAGCCCTCAGACTGCATTTCAAGCGTTAACTCTTCACCCGATTTGCCCATCATTAACGCTTCTGATTGTGCAAAACAGTTAGCCAGTAGCAACTCGTGGTGATTGCCAATTGGGTTCAGGCTTTCAACCGGCACGATAAAGTCGGTAGGAATGATATGTGTTCCCTGATGCAACAGTTGGAAATAGGCATGCTGCCCGTTCGTCCCTGGCTCACCCCAAACGATAGGACCAGTTGCGCAACTGACAGCTGAGCCGTCCTGATGAACCGACTTGCCATTACTTTCCATAGTTAATTGCTGCAAATAGGCCGGGAAGCGATGTAAGTATTGATCGTATGGCGCAATCAAATGGCTATTAGAATCGTGAAAATTGTTATACCAAACAGTCAGCATGGCAAGCGTTACCGGCATGTTCTGATCCAGCGGTGCATGTTTAAAATGCTCATCCATTTCGTGGGCACCGATCAAAAATTGTTCAAACCGATCCATACCAATTGACAGTATCAACGGTAAGCCAATAGCCGACCACAACGAGTAACGACCACCGACCCAATCCCAGAATTCGAACATGTTCTTCGGGTTAATGCCAAACTCAGACACTTTTTCGATATTGGTGGACAATGCCACGAAATGTTTGCTGACATCGGCCTCAGCAGCACCCGCATCCAACAGCCATTGCTTCGCAGAGTGAGCGTTGCTCAGTGTTTCTTGTGTGGTAAAAGTTTTCGATGCAACAATGAACAAAGTAGTGTCGGCGTTTAGCTTTTTCAGCGTTTTGGCCAAATGGGTGCCATCAACATTCGATACAAAATGCAAATTAAGGCGATCGTGTGCAAAGGCACCTAACGCTTCGGTCGCCATCAAGGGCCCTAAGTCGGAACCACCAATGCCTATATTCACAACGTCAGTGATCATCTGCCCTTTATAGCCGCGCCAGTCTCCTTCACGAACACGATCAGAAAATATCCGTAGCCGTTGAAGAACAGCGAGAATGGACGGCATAACATCGGTGCCCCCTGTTATTACTGGGTTACCAGAGCGATTGCGCAAAGCCGTGTGTAAGGCTGCCCGCCCTTCAGTAGGGTTCACAATTTCGCCATTGAACAGGGCAGCTTTGCGATCAACAACCTGAGCTTGATCCGCCAGTTTCAGCAGCAGCTGCCAAGTTCGATCAGTGATGTTATTTTTGGAAAAATCCAGGAAAAGACCAGCTGCCTGCTGCTGGTAGCGTTGATACCGGGTTTGATCGTTTGCGAATAAATCCCGCAAAGTTGTACCTTGCATCTCTGCGTAATGGACCGAAAGCTCCTGCCAAGCCGACAGATCAATAGGTTGCGTCATTTTTAGCCCTAAATTGGCGGGTATTGTTTTACAAAAAAACAAGCCGGAAAATCAAATATCCCAGAATTGTAGCTTGTCCATCGGATAATCGCTGCGTTGCTGCGCCACAACAGATGTTTTTTAACGTTTTAGCCGTTGAACCAACCCGTTACACGTGCGAAACTGCCGCGCACCTAACGGCATGCAATTTTGTGCCGATAAACCTTATACCTCTATTGAATGAACTGGAAAAAAACGCATGCGCACAGTGCCTAAATTAACTCTTGACGACTGCCATATTATTATGAAAGCCGCCACCGAAAAAGCGATAGAAATTGGTGTTGACATGGATATCGCCATCACAGACGACGCTGGTGTATTAATGATGTTCCACCGCATGGACAATGCCCGCATCACCAGTGTAGACATTGCCATTGGTAAATCCTTCACCGCCGCAGCGGCGCGCAAATCCACACGAGATTACGGAAAAATCAGCCAGCCCGAAGGCCCGACTTTCGGTATCCACGCAACCAATCAGGGTCGCTTTAGCATTATCGCTGGTGGTCTACCCATGTATGTTGACGACATCATTGTTGGTGGCGTAGGCTGCAGCTCTGGTACTCCGGATCAAGATGAAACCGTTGCACAGGCTGGCGTTGATGCACTCATGAGCAGCCTGGCAAGCTAACGAACAGGCTAGCCATCAACTATGAGCAGCACGATCGCAGTTCCATTATGGTTATTGATCGTGTTGCTACTTTTTGCAGCTCTTTGGGTTGTACAGCACTTTTTACTGCCTTCTGCCAAATGGTATTTCAGGCGCAGAGCCAACTTCTTAATCGATGAAGTCAATCAAAAACTAACCCTGCAAATCCCCTCCTTTAAGCTAACCCGCCGCGAAGTATTAATCGACCGGCTCGTGTATCACAAGAGCGTTATCGAGCTCGTCGACGAACTGGCAAAGGAACGTCAGCTACCCCGAGAAGCATTAATGCGCGATGTACAAAGCTATGCGCGCGAAATTGTTCCCGCATTTAATGCATTGCTCTACTTTAAAGCCGCTTATTGGCTAGCCAGACGCTTGGTGCATGCGATCTACCGGGTGCGACTTGGCTTTGCCGATGACAGCGCACTCGCACAATTGGGCTCCGAGTCGAGCGTTGTGTTTGTGATGAACCACCGCAGCAATATGGACTACATACTGGCTACCTATTTGGCTGCAGAGCGCACAGCATTATCTTACGCCGTTGGCGAATGGGCCAGAATTTGGCCGCTTCAACAACTTATTCGTGCGATGGGTGGTTATTTTGTGAGACGTGACTCTGGCGACCCACTGTACCGGCGTGTTTTGGAATGCTACGTCCAAATGGCGGCTGAAGGCGGCGTACCACAAGCAATTTTTCCCGAAGGCAAATTATCCAGAGACGGCAAGTTAGGCCAATCAAAGTTAGGCCTTTTAGGTTATCTGGTAAAAAGCTATAACCCCAACAGTGACCGGGATATTGTGTTCATACCGGTAGGCATTAATTATGACAGAGTGTTGGAAGATCGAAGCCTGCTCAGGTATGCACAAAAACTACCGAAGAGAAGCGCAGGTTATAAAGCCCGCAAAACGCTTTCTTTTTTCACCAAAAATATCGTACAAGCTATTCTTGGCAGACGCTACCGCTATGGTTATGCCTGCGTAAACTTTGGCGAACCGGTATCGCTTAACCACTGGATACAACAAAACGGATCCATTGAAAAAGATGTAAGCCCGTTAGCTAATGATTTAATGCGACGGATTGGTGCTATTACGCCTATTTTGCCAGTAGCGTTGGTTACGTCGGTATTCGCTCAACACCCAAATCGGACGTTCTCAGAGCTGGAACTCAAAGGGTATGTGTTTGCCTTGTTGGAGCAACTTGAAGCCAAGGGCTATCGAGCCTACATACCCAGAACTGACAGAGATTATGCCGTGGATGTTGGAGTTCGCATGCTGACCCTTCGTCACATATTGTTAGACAACAACGGCGAACTGAGCGTTAACGAAAAGGAAGCACCATTGCTGCATTACTATGCAAATTCCATTGCGCATTTATTACCACAAGAGTAACGCTATAACAGCCTATTGTTCAAAAAACTTACTGCTCTTCATTGACGCTGGCCGAGTTTACGGATGCGCCGGAACCTGATTGGGATGCTTTTCGATTTACGCCCCCCACGCTAATGAGCTGATTATTTTCTCTCGTTGCAGGTTTACCCTCATGGCTGGCAAAAAAATCGAATAAAAAGTCGTTAGCGTTGAGTTCCTTATTGACCGTGCCTAACAGTTCCACCATAAACTCAGTACCGCCTGGCCAAGTATGACCGGAGTCAAACGCCACGCAACTGCGCACTTCTGATTTTTCTCCTTCATCCCGCCACGACTTACATCGAATGGTCGGCTTATCCACTATGACTTTTGCTTCGCTACTGATTTCGTTGAGTTGTGTGTAGAACGAAACGCTGTCTTTATGCGAGGCCAAATTTGCTTTACCTCCACCGTTAAATGGGGCCATCTTGTCTTTCGCTCCATGGATAAATGCCATAGGCAACTTTAGTTTAGGGTTACAGTTTTCGATATTAACGGTATGCGCAACAATTGCCGCCGCTGCCAATTTGTGTGGAAACTTACACGCCATTAACGCAACAACTTGTGCACCATTAGAAAAACCCATGGCATACAGTTTCTGTTTATCAATACCATGGCGTGCCACTACAATATCGGGCAAGGCTGCCGCAAATGAAAGATCGTCGCTAGTTTTATTAGCGCTGCCAAACCCTTTACCGGCATTCCAACTTTTATTCAAGGCGTTGGGATAAATCATAACGTAACCATACTTCTCCGCCCATTTATCCGGCTTTATAGCCCAGCGCATGCCATTGGCGTCACTCTCATACCCGTGAAAAGCGATGACAGCCGGGTGTTTTTTATCCGCACTCCAAGTGCTGGGCAGAAACACGTAATAGTCACGCTTAACACCATTAATGGTAGCCTCTTGTTTATAATACTTGGCTTTGGCATGGCTATACGGTACAAACAAAGCGGCCACAAGCAGACAAACAGAAAGGATTTGCAATAGTAAGCGCTGCAACATTATGTTGGTATCCAACGATATAACACTTTGTTTTTCACCATTGCCCAGATACCGAGAATGGCAGTCGTATGCATTAGTGTATTCACCCAGAAGTTCTTCATTTCAGGCAATGGGGTTAAGCTAAACATCAGAAGCCAAAAAACGTGCACGATAAAAACGTATAAGGACGCCTGACCTAAAGGGATCATTAACCACCCCAGTGCTTTGTCAAACACAACCCAGTAGCGCGTCATCAAACCAAAAAACACGATAAACAGCACCAAGTTATTAATAACTCGTCCCAGACCCAACTGAGATTTATCGAACCAGGTACTGCGAATCTCATAAAACGTCTTCGGGTCAATCATGGATATTTTCGCCCAATCGGGTAATGCAGGATTAGGATTATTCAGCGTAAAAAACAGAAAACCGAGCGCGATAATGAATGAGATGCTAAACAGAGCCCGCCCCTTCCCTTCGGAGAAATAATTTAATAATGCATCTTTATGTGCTCCTATCGCCAACCCGTGTACAAACAACAGTTGCCAGGTAAGCAACGGAAACGCATATTCAAACTGCGCCCCTGTAATACGCATGGGCGTTGTCCAGGCATAGGCATAAACCAACCAACTGAGACCCAACAACAACTTAGTTTTTCCACTAGCCATTAGCCAGAAAAACAGTGGCGCTAACATAATGAGCACTACGTATAA
>CALDTX010000224.1 GCA_937923565.1 uncultured Granulosicoccaceae bacterium
TAAAATCGCTAACCACCAGGCGTAGCTCGCATGGTATCGGGCAACCACGTTGCTAAACCCGGTACAGCGATAAGCACAAACACCATTAACACCATGATCATAAACATCGGTAACGCAGCCTTTGCGATATAACCCATTTGGTGATTCGTCATACCCTGTAACACGAATAAATTAAAACCAATCGGTGGTGTTATTTGCGCCATCTCTACCGCCACTACCACGAAAATACCAAACCAAATAACGTCGATGCCAGCCTGACGAATCATCGGTTCAACCACGGCCATGGTGAGTACAACTGATGAGATACCGTCCAGGAAGCAACCCAAGATGATGTAGAAAACCAACAAGGCCATCAACAGTTCAAATTTACTGAGGTTTAGTGTGGCAATGAAATCGGCCAACGCGCGCGGTAAGCCGGTGAACCCCATCGACAAAGACAAGAACGCGGCACCGGCAAGAATTAAGGCGATCATTGCCGAGGTGCGTGTAGCGCCCATCAGGCTTTCAGTGAAGGTTCCCCAATTTAATGACCCTTGGGCGGCGGCCAAAACGAGCGAACCAATAACGCCGAACGCTGCTGCTTCTGTAGCAGTTGCCAAACCGGCGTACATGGAACCGATGACTAAAAATATCAGCGCAACAACGGGCAGTAAATAGCGGCTGTTACGCACCTTTTCAAAAAAGGACGTGCGTGGTTCAGGGTCGGGGTTAAAGTTTTTAGAAAATTTGGACATTAAGGCCACGTAGGCCATAAACATCAATGCCAATACCAAACCAGGCAGAACACCGGCCAGGAACAGTTTACGAATAGACTCGTTTATTGTTACGCCATAAACAATAAGCGTTAGCGACGGTGGAATCATCAAACCCAATGTAGCCGCACCCGCTAAGGTGCCGATGATCATGTTCTCTGGGTAGTTACGGCGACGCAGTTCGGGAATCGACATTTTACCCACGGTGGTGAGCGTTGCAGCCGATGAACCAGACACGGCAGCAAACACAGCACACCCCACTACATTCGTGTGTACAAGACCACCGGGTAATCGCGCCATCCACGGAGAAAGGCCCTTAAACATATCCTCAGATAATTTACTGCGGTATAAGATTTCTCCCATCCAGATAAACAGCGGTAGTGCTGTGAGCGTCCATGAGGAGGATGCAGTCCAGATGGTGGTAATCATGGCATCACCCGGTGGCCTGGACGTGAATAACGTCATGCCAACAAAAGCAACACCCAGTAAAGCCAAGCCTACCCACACACCACTGCCAAGCAAGGTAAACAGGACAAACAAAAATATACCGATCGCGCCTATTTCTTCCATAGTATTCTGTTTAGTGACGAATGATTAGTAGAAAAAAATGATCAGTGTTCTTTGATGCCTTCAGAACGAATGGCATGTTCCTTAAAAAGCACTAAGCGTATGAGGTTATCCCAAAAGCAGATCGCTAAAAGGATGGCACCTATCGACATACCCAATTGCGGTATCCATAACGGAGTGGCATCCTGACCTTGGCTAATGTCGTTAAACTTATGTGACCATGAAGTTGCCTTAACGGCATACCAGGCCAAATAGCTTGCCGCAACTGCACCTACAGCAAAGCACCAGAGTTCTAACCAATGACGGTACTTACCCATTACATTTAGCAAAATACTAACGCGAATGTGGGAGCCTCTGTTGAGCGCATGGGCAAACGCTAAAAACGACGCAGCAGCCATACAGTAACCTGCGTAATCCGGCGCACCGCTAAACACTTGGCCCGTCCAACGGGCAGCCATTTGAATAATAATAAGAACAAGAATGGCAATTAGAAACAATGCAGCAAGTACACCGCCAGCCAGGTATAAGCCATCGAGAAATCGTGCAATACGTTTATAGAATTCCAAGTGCTAACTCCTAACTAGCAACACCGCCAAAAGGCGGTGTTGCTTATAGTACGACAAACAATCAGCAATGATTACTCTGCGTTAAACGCATCGACAATCGCTTTGCCTTCGTCGCCAGCCGCTTCTAACCATTCTTTTGTCATGGTTTCGCCAATGACTTTAAGTTCGGCAACCAACGCATCGCCCGCAGGGCCTACCGTCATGCCGCCATTGCGTAAACCGGTGAGTGTGAAACCTGTGTACTCTTTCGAACGCCAGTTACCTGCATACTCAGCCAATTCAGCACAAGCTTTAATCACGTTTTTGCTGGCATCGCTGGTGTCGTTCCATACATCTTTATTAACCATAACGTAGTTACGTGGTAGCCAAGCATCCACTTCGTAGAAGTGCGTTAAGCTTTCCCACACTTTTCGGTCGTAGCCTGTTGAACCCGAAGAAACCATCGCTTCAGCAACACCTGTTGCAAACGCTTGAGAAATTTCAGCCGCTTCGATACTTACGGGTAGCATGCCGGTCAGTTCTGCCAAGCGAGCCGTTGCATTGTTGTAGGAACGAAACTTAAGGCCTTTCATATCGGCTACAGCGTTAACTTCTTTTTTGAAGTACAAACCCTGTGGAGGCCAAGGCACGGCATACAACAACACCAGGTTTTGCTCGTCGAGCAGTTTGGTCATGGTGGGCTTGGCCGCTTCCCATAACTTTGCAGAATCATCAAATGAAGTTGCTAAAAAAGGAATTGAATCGAAACCGAATACAGCATTCTCATTCTGGTGGCCAGACATTAATCTTTCACCAATAGGTGCCTGCCCGGTTTGAATGGCGCGTTTGATGTCGCCGCCTTTAAACAGTGAACCCGAAGGGTGTGTCACTATTTCGATATCGCCAGCAGTACCCGTAGTAACACATTTTGCAAACTCAGCACCGGTTGCAGAATGAAAGTTGGAAGCTGAGTACGCCATCGGCATATCCCACTTATCCGCTTGTGCCGTGCCTGCAAATGCAAGCGCACTGGCAAACACCACGCTGCCAGCAATTTTTGATATTTTATTGATCAACATATTTTTTTGTTCTCCAGAAGTATTGGACTTTCACAACGAACCAGCGCTCGGCGCCATCATTCTAATGTACCTAAAGGCTGCGCATATAGGAAGTAAAAATACCTGAACCACCATCAAAATTAGGATTTAACCGTTTTGTTAGCGCAACTGGCCTCTAATTTCTCCTGTGGGGTGCAGTACGGTATCCACTTTGATGTAGGCACCACCATTTAACAAGGTATTGAGCTCAGCGGCGTCTATGACCGTGGCAGGCGCTTGCCAAACTATCCCATCATCGGAGCTAAGCGCCAAAAAATCTGTACCTGCTTCACCAATAGGCGCCTGGCCGATGCTTGCTCCCGAAGCAGAGTCGATATTACTTAACGTCATTTCAGACAGAGCAGTACCTGTGTTTACATTCACAGTGACATAAGCAATGCCACTGGCGGCACTGGCAACAGCGGGTACTTGTTCACTGCCCGTTAATACCGCCCGTAAAACGGTAACACCTGAGGGTGTTAACTGAGCACGTAATTCACCGGTAGGAATATCAGCGCTGTGCACATTGATATAGGTTTCACCCGAGAGTAAAGACAAATAGTTTTCCGACGAAAGTTCAACCGGTTCCGCTGTACCAAACGCGCCAACGCTGCCAATGACTTGATCTAAGGTAATGATGAACGCACCGTTAGTGCCCGCGTAGCCCAAATGCACATGAGCAGCATTAGCCTGCACGATACCTTCGGTACGAACAACAATACTGGCCATTCGGGTATCTTCGTTTAACGTAACGTACGCGAAACCCGACGCATTAGTTACCACTGGCGGCACTTCGTTTTGACCATCGAGTGCGCTCACCAATACTTGCATATTTTCGTTAAGCAACTGACCACGTATTTCACCACCAGGAAAGTTATCGGAATGAAGGTTCAAATAAAGTTCGCCTGCTAACAGACTAGTAAATTGGCTCTCGGTGAGTACCGTTGATTCAGGTATTAAAATGGCGTTATCTTCAACCAACAATGCAATTTCAATATCGCCTGAATTACCGGCTAAACCATTGTGTATATGTGCGTTGCGAACGGTCATGCCGGAAACGGCAATGGACCCACTTAAGTTTCTCGTGACCACGTTAAGCGATAAAGTGCCCGTCGCTGTAGCGTCGGAACCGGTGGCTGGCACTTCCTGACGCCCATCGGCTACTACCGCAATGGACGTAAAACCGCTGTTGTTGTCGTTATCAGCGCTACCAGAGCCACTGCTGGAGCAGGCAGATAGTAACGTTGAAAATAAGATAACGAGTAAACCCCATACCTTATGACGTTCTAAAACTTTACTGCTACTCACATACACCTCAACAATTTAAATTTACAACGAACAAAACGACATTCATTTTATGCCAGCCGCATAAAATAGTTTAACTATTACGCTAGTCTATCACTAGCCTAACTAGCACTAGCACTAGCACTTGCACATCCAGCACTTGCACATCCGGCACTAACCCATCCAGCGCCTGACCGGCGCATTGGCTTCCTCTAACGGCTGAGTCACTATATCCACAAGGCTTGGCCCATCATGTTCAATGGCTTGCTTGAGCACTTGCGATAACTCAGTGGGGTCGGTAACCGTCCAGGAAGCAACACCGTAAGCTGACGCTATGGTTGCATGCTCTACCCGATTAAAGTCAACGTTATAATAGCGTTTGTCGCAATCAGCATACTGACTTGCCTTTATCCATCCAAACGCTGCATTGGAAAACACTATATAAGTAATGGGAGCAGCGCAACGCACCACTGTTTCCAGCTCTCCGCCGGTAAAGCCAAATGAACCATCGCCCATGAGCGCCACAATTTTACTGTTAGGCCGACCAAACCATGCACCTAACGCGGCGCTCAAAGAATAACCCAACGCACCATGTGCTCTGTTGGTGATAAATTGTCGCCCAGCGATCGGCAGTTGATAATAAGCTGAAAAATATGGACACGATGTTCCGGGATCAGACACGATCGTGGCATCGTCAGGTAAGAGTGCGTTTAACGTTTTGATGACGCGTTCTGGCCTAATAGGTAGGCTTGTACTTGAAGCGTGTTGTTCAAAAATGTCGAACTTTCGTTTTTTGATATCCGCAATGGCCAAGGAGCCACCAAATTGTTGCAACGCTTGCGATTGCTTATCGAGTTCGCTGTTTAAAGCTCTGAGTGCTAGCTGCAAGTCACCCACTACCCCAACTTCAGTTCGGTAGTTAGCACCAATAACCATTGGGTCTGAATCGAAATGCACCACTCTGGCGCCAGGTTTCGGTGCTTCCCAGCGCGATGTGGTGGTAGAGCCCGCTCTGCAACCCATAAAGATGACTAAGTCTGCCGAAGCCAATAACTCCCAGGTTTGATCAGTACCACCATTCGATCCAACCACACCAACACATTGCGCATGCGTTTCAGCCAAACTACCCTGCCCTGAAATCGATGTTGCAACAGGAATATCAAGCCGTGTGGCCAAACGGTTTAGCTCGTGCTCAGCACCCGATATAACAATGCCGCCGCCACACACAATAATGGGAGACTTAGCACTGAGTATGACTTCCACAGCTGCACTGATGGCTTCCGCCTCAGGGGCAACGCGATACGCAGGATACTGAGTATGTTGTGGGTCGGCCCAAATATCTTCAGGCGACACCGGATCGTATTGAACATCATAAGGCAAGCCCAAATGTGCAGACCCAGAGCGCCCTGTTGTCATTGCTCTAAAGGCTTGACGCACCATTCGCGGTATGTGATCCGCTTTACGTATCACTGTATTGAATTTAGTGAGCGGGCTCATCAGGACATCCTGATTAACCTCGGTTAAAGGGTATTTACCATAACTGGCAACCGAGATATCGGTGGTGATGCCCAACACAGCATACGATGATTCGTTGGCCTCAATTAGCCCAGGCAATATGTAAGTGGCACCACCACCGGAAGGCCCTTCGCAAATGCCGGGTTTGCCGGTTACTCTGGAATAACCATCTGCCATATAGGCAGCACTACGTTCATCGCGTGTTAGCACATGAGTAATATCATGTTCAAGTCCATGCATCGCATCATAAAAGGGCAACGTGGTATCGCCACATAAACCAAATATATGCTTTACTTTATGCGCTTCTAACATTTGCACTAAAGCTTGAGCACCATTTAAAGTATTCGACCGTTCCGACATAGCATTCTCAAACTGCATCTTTCGCCTCGTACAATACCAACTTAATGGCAAAGTTGACAGTACAGAGTAGAACTGGGATACGATACATCGCAATAGTACTAAGCTGAACAACAAGAGCCAGCTAACACGACTTGGGAGAATACGATGCAAACGGAAACGGGCGGTAAAACGGTCTATGGTGCCAACGTTGGCATTCTTATGCTCGAAACTCAATTTCCACGCGTGATTGGCGACATCGGTAACGCCTTAACCTGGCCGTTTCCAGTGCAATACCGTGTGGTTCGAGGTGCAACACCCGATTCTGTTGTTCGTAACGATGCAAGCCAACAAACCGAACTGTTTATCAATGCGGCAAAAGATCTTGTTGCTTGCGGGGCCGATGGTATAACCACCAATTGCGGTTTTTTGGCGCTTATTCAAAAAGAAATGAGTGAAGCGGTTGGCGTGCCGGTAGCAACGTCGTCTTTAATGCAAGTACCTTGGGTAGAAGCGCTTCTACCGCCAGAAAAACGTGTAGGTATTATGACAATCTCTAAGTCGACACTAACCGATAAGCATTTGCTGGGTGCAAACGTAGCGTTGGATACCCCTATAGTCGGTACTGAGCAAGGCAATTATTTTACCGATGGTATTTTAAATGACAAGCGCAGCTTAAATTTGGATGGTTGCAGAGAAGATAATCTTGCGGCGGCTCAACAGCTAGTGACTGACAATAAAAACATTGGGGCAATTGTGTTGGAATGTACCAACATGGTGCCCTTCGCGGCAGACATCAGAAAACTCACAGGCTTGCCCGTTTATTCAATTTATACCTTCGTTTCCTGGTTCCAGTCGGGCTTGGTGCCACGACGGTTCTCAATGGATTTAGACGACCCAGTACATCAATAAAGCAGCTTGCTCATTTAATGCCTGCTCTATTAATGCTTGTTGAATCTATAACTTCTGTATCTATACTTTCTTATTTTGTATACTTACTGAATTTTATACTTTCTAAGTTTTATACTTTCTGAGTTTTCCAGGCATCCATCCAAGCTAACCCTTGCTCAGTAACGCCTGCTGGCACATATTCACAACCAATAAATAACGATTCCAATTGATTATCCACAATGGCCTGCTGTATTTCTTTTTCGGGCAGATCACCAATGTTAGGTTCATGGCGATCCGGTGTGCCCGCTATTTGAAAATGTGCAACCTTGTGTGCGCAACGCAACAACCAAGCGGGAATATCCGCATGAATGCGTTGGCAATGAAAGAAATCAAACTGCAATTTGACATCGACGCCGCGTTTTTCCAACACATCGATAACGTCCATGGCCATGCCAAAGTCGTTTAAAAAATAATGCGGGATGTTGATCGGGTTGATTGGCTCGATCAATAAATCGATATTGGCTTTACTGCAAAGCTTCGCCGCTTGTTCCAAGTTATTCAAATACACTGTCATGTGTTGCGTTTTATCTGCACCCTCAGGCACCAAGCCAGCCATTGCATGTAAACGCGGGCAGTTCAATGTTTTTGCATACTCTATGGCTTGATTAACGTTGTTTAAGAATTCATCTTCACGCCCTGGCAACGCAGCAATGCCACGCTCCCCTGCGTCAAAGTCGCCGGCGGGCATATTGAATAATACCTGCTGCAATTGATTGTCTTTTAGCGCATCAGCAATGTCGTTTGCTGGATGTGCATAAGGGAACAAATACTCAACCGCGTTAAAGCCAGCCTTTGCAGCCGCTTCGAATCGCTGCATGAAATCAACTTCATTAAACATCATGGACAGATTTGCGGCGAATTTCATAAACTTTTTTTGTGATCAGTTGAGATTTATATAACGACGAATTTTAATTGAAGAACTTAACTAGAAGCGTTCTAACTCAGCAATTTGTTCAGCACTCAGTGCTCGCGGGTTCAAGCCTCTTGTCATTAAGTGCAATTTGGCGGTTTCTTCCAACTCTTCTGTGGCATAAACCGCCGCTTCTAAAGACTTACCGGCAACCACTGGCCCATGGTTCGCTAATAGAACCGATGTGTACTTACCGGCCAAACCTCTTATAGCGTCCCCTACTTTTGGATCACCCGGTATGTGATAAGGCACCAGTGCCGTTTTTCCAACACGCATTACATAATAGGCTGTGAGCGGCGGAATGGCATTTTCCGGATTGGTTTCAGGCAGCATTGAAACAGCCACCGAATGACAGGAATGCAAATGCACAATGGCGGAACACCGTTCTACTGATTCATACATAGCCGTATGAAGCGGCACTTCTTTAGTGGGAGCGTCACCGGAAATGTGATTGCCTTTAGCATCGAGCAAACTCAGTGTTTCAGGGTTCAGATGACCTAAGCTTGCATTGGTTGGCGTAACCAGCCAACCGCCATCGTCTAACTTAACGCTGATGTTTCCACTGCTTCCCATGGTTAAGCCTCTGCTAAACATGGACTCACCAAAGCGGCAAATGGATTCTCGTAAAGCGGCGTGGGTCATTATCTTCTGAATCCGGTTTCCATCGTAAAGAAAGCAGGGTTTAAACCAGCTAATGGTTCACGCAGTTTTTCCACTTCCGATGCCGGGCCGTGAATTTCCAGTTTGTCTAAACTTGCAATGGCCAACGCCTGCTTAAGCAACGAATCTACATTCTCAAGGTGAGCAAGTATACCGGCGGCATCGGCGTACCCTTCCCTGCAATGCGCTTGCTGACCATTAAAGCTAAAGCCATAAAAACTAACCGCACTTTCGTTTTTCGTTACCTCAACCATTTGTTCACCCAGGGCCTTGAACTCATCAAGCTTGCCTTCGTTTACTGTGAAATACGGCACTAACGTACAGATACTGTCTTCTAAAGCCATTGATGTTTCTCCAAACGGTTTTGATAGATATTATTCTAGTGACGATTGTGTCTGCTTAAGCGCTGATTTGCAAGCAGCCTAATTAAGCGCCAAGCAGCGGTAAATGTTTCAGCTTATGGTACTGAAGCGCACTGGAGATGCAGGATTTAGGTATGGGTTCCGGTAGCTTTTGACCCAAAGGGAGTACAACTGCACAAACAAAATAAAACCTATATCGTTACTGTGCCATCGATTAAGATGTGCGTATCACCGCCAATGAGCACCTTTATGTTATCGGATGTATCAGGTGTGATGTAAACACGCCCACTTCTGTTAATGCTGGTGCCTTGAGCAATCATTAATGGCTTATTTAATTTTTTCATTGATAAAAACCAATGCGCTAACGCTGAGTTTAACGAACCCGTTATCGGGTCTTCGCTCATACCACTGGAAGGCGCTAACATTCTGACTTCGTAGTCGCATTCATGTTCAGGGGTTTGCGCGCCGATCAGGCCAATACTTTTATACGTTGGCCATCGTACCAGTGAGGAGTCAACCGCTAATACATCAGCGGCACTGGCCAACTCGAACACCTGCCACTGCGGACCGTTATTCAGCAATGCTTGGTTCACAACCACATTGGGCGCAATGTGCAATGCGCTCAGAAGTTCATTGGCCTGAGCATCTTCCATAGGCTCTATTTTTGTCGGTGGTGCAACAAAAGCAGGTGTTCGTCCATCGATTTCGATAGGCACAATACCAACACCACACTCTTGCCGAACAACACCTTTTTCCTTGGGTACACCACCACAGTGCAGCCAAGCAGCGCAACTACCCAGCGTTGGGTGACCGGCAAACAGCATTTCCCGAACCGTTGTAAAAATTCTCACTTTGTAGTCGGCGGTGGGGTCTTCGGGTTCCACTAAAAAAGTCGTTTCAGCCAGATTGGTCCATGCGGCGAAACGTTGCATTTGCTCATCGCTCATGCCAGCAGCCCCTACTACCACTGCCAGTGCATTGCCTTGCGTTGGGTGAGATGTAAACACATCGCACTGTATAAAGCGTCGTTGTTGCATGCCACGGATTCCTTGCTGTGTGTTCACCATAGTGTAAAGTTATACCACACTCAACGTCGAGAATTGGAATGTCATCTAACCGCGAAGATCACGCCACACTTGCGGCAAACTACTTTGGTTTAAAAGGCAAAGTGGCACTGGTAACCGGGGCATCGTCTGGCTTGGGAAAACATTTTTCAACAGTGCTGGCGTCAGCCGGATGCGACATCGCCCTATTGGCTCGGCGTGAACCAGCACTGTTATCGTTGAAAGATGAACTATCCGAATTGGGTGTTAATGTGATTAGTTGTGTTTGCGACATAACCATCAAAACCGATGTCGAAAAGTCGATCACTCAAGTTAGCGAACAACTGGGCACACCCACACTATTAATTAATAACGCAGGCGTTGCAGCTCCGGCAAAATTTATAGACGCACAGGATGTGGATACCGACCTCGTTATTAACACCAATCAACAAGCGGTTTGGCATGTTTCACAAGTGTTCTGCAAGCAACTCATCGCCGATGGCCAAGCGGGAACCATAATCAATATCGCATCAATACTCGGCCTTGACGTGCTTAGCGGTGTGGCAAGTTACGCTGTAAGTAAAGCCGCTGTGGTTCAGCTAACAAAAGTGATGGCGTTAGAGTTGGCTCGCCATGGTATCCGCGTGAACGCGATTGCACCCGGCTACTTTTCAACAGAAATTAACGAAGGCTTTCTGGAAAGTGCGCCTGGGCAAAAACTGGTGAAACGCATTCCAATGCGCAGGCCGGGAGAGCTCCACGAGCTGGACGGATTGTTACTGCTGCTCGCCTCTGAGAAAGGCAGTTTTATGACAGGAAGCGTTGTTCCTGTTGATGGTGGGCATTTAGTCGCCGGTTTTTAACGCACTTTGTTTGCACGTAACCCTTTCATCCCCACGTTACACGGTGAACAATTTGATCGCCTTAAAGCATATTTCTATGCAAATATTGCATAAATTGAAGCAATTACCGACCGAGTGCGTCAAATTACAACTAAACACGGAATTTTGATGCAACAGAAGGTTTCAGGAACGAATAATGCCACGTTACTTATGACACGATTGTTTAAATTAAAGATTTAATTTCAAACTATCATTAGCCTATTGCGATTACCAGTAAACAAACGGGTAACGGCAATATTCATGTGGCGTCAGCAAGGAAATCTGCTGAGTCAATCATCTTTTTACAAAAAACTCGGAACACGATGGTTAGTTTTATGCAAGTGATTGAAAAACATACGGAGAATCGCACTCTACATACCGACAGCTACGCAGAATATTGCTTTGACAATTTTGGCGTAAATGAGCTTTACTCAAACTTGAACTCGCAACCAAAACCCAATGATTTGATTAAATGGGGTTTAACGGTGCAACAATGGCGGCAAGAAGTTGAGTTGGCTATACAGGCAATAAAAAACGATTGACGCTCTGCATAATGCTGTTAATTCAGCCAATACGGACAGTCACTCACCACAAGTTACACGCTACGCTGCCGAAGGTTAACCAGCACCTTCGGTAGCCCTCCCCTACTAGTTCCAGCCTTCTAGTGATTTAAAAACCCAATACATGTTGTTAAGCGCGCAATTGAGCGTGCGCGTTTATACCGCTGTAACATCACTTAACGTTGGAAGATCCGCACCTCGGCGTGTGCAGGTAATACCGGCAGCTTTGATAGCAAAATTCAAGCTGGCTTTTAAGTCGACTTCACCACTTAACGATCCGTTTGCATCAATGTGATTCTCGCTGGCAATCCAATGAAGAATGGATGCCTGAAACGTATCGCCTGCGCCAACGGTATCCACAAC
>CALDTX010000225.1 GCA_937923565.1 uncultured Granulosicoccaceae bacterium
GTTTGGCCGTCTGTGCCTTGCTGACCCGGCTAGGCTATGCGCTCATTATGCAAATATCCTGTCGGGACAAAAATCGTATCGCGATACAAGGCGACATACTCGGTGGCGCTGCAATGGGCGTATGCAATATGCTGTGTTTATCTGGCGATGGCGTGCAAACGGGCGATCACCCACAAGCAAAACCCGTATTCGATCTTGACTGTATGTCGTTGTTAGAAATTGCTACCACCATGCGCGATAAAGGCACATTCCAAAGCGGCAGAAAACTCGAAGACACACCCAAAGTATTTCTTGGCGCCGCAGCTAACCCGTTTGTTCAGCCCTTCGACTGGCGACCACAACGCCTGGCTAAGAAAGTGGCCGCAGGTGCGCAGTTTATCCAAACACAATATTGTTACGACATTGATCGTTTACACCGCTACATGCAACAAGTCAGAGATTTAGGCTTACATGAAAAAGTGTTCTTACTGATCGGCGTTGGACCATTAGCCTCAGCGCGAACAGCACAATGGATGCGCAACAACGTTCCTGGCGTACATATTCCAGACTCAGTGATAAACAGACTCTCTGGTGCCGAAGATCAAAAAGAAGAAGGCAGAAAAATTTGTGTCGAACTGATGCAAGAAATTAAAACTATAGAAGGCGTTCACGGTATACACGTTATGGCCTACAAACAAGAACATATCGTGCCTGAACTCATTACACGCGCTGGCATACTCGACGGACGCACGCCATGGCATCCAAAACTTTTTGACGGCGACGCCAACATACAAAATCAGATGGAAAAATATAATGACTAACACAGTCGTAAGTTCAGCCACGCGCGAACACATTATCGGTGACGATACAGCCTTCACAATCATTGGTGAACGCATCAACCCAACCGGTAGAAAAATACTTGCCGAAGAAATGAAAAACGGTGACTTCTCACGCGTAGAACAAGATGCGCTGGCGCAAGTTGCCGCCGGGGCGCAAATGCTCGACGTGAATGCAGGCATTCCACTGGCCGATGAACCGGCTTTACTGGCTAAGTCGATACAGCTTGTGCAGTCAATTACTGATGTGCCTATTTCAATTGATTCTTCGATCATTGAAGCGCTTGAAGCCGGCCTTGCAGTTTATCAAGGTAAGGCTTTGGTTAACTCAGTAACCGGCGAAGATGAAAACCTAGAACGCGTGTTACCGCTGGTTGCAAAATACGGCGCTGCAGTTGTGGCCATTTCTAACGATGAAACGGGTATATCCGAAGACCCTAACGTGCGGTTTGATGTAGCCAAGAAAATTGTAGAACGCGCCGCTGATCATGGCATTCCTGCCAGTGATATCGTTATTGATCCATTGGTGATGCCCATTGGCGCAATGCGCTACGCTGGCCGACAAGTGTTCGATATATTAGGCCGTATACGCTCGGAGCTCAAATGTAATACAACCTGCGGCGCATCAAACATCAGCTTTGGTTTGCCGGAGCGCAACGGCATTAATGGCGCATTCTTAACGATGGCTATCAGCGCTGGCATGACATCCGCTATAACCAACCCCATCCATGAAGAAGTTATGCGCTCAGTTATGGCTGCCGATGTGCTTATGGGCAACGACGCCGATTGCTTAAACTGGATTAAGAAATACCGGCAACCCGCCGCTGAAGGAGAAGTAGGCGCCAGAGGCAGACGGGCAACCCGACGACGAAAATCAAGTTAACGTTGTCGACACAGGATTGTTTTTCACAGTTAATTGGTTCATTAATTCAGCATGAATAGCGCAACAGAATCTGAAGATAAAAAAGCGCTGGTGGTGTTTACACCAAGCGGTAAGCGCGGCAGTTTCCCGTTAGGCACTTCTGTGCTGCAAGCCGCTCGCGAACTCGGTGTCGATCTGGACTCGGTTTGCGGCGGTCGAGGCTTATGCGGTCGATGCCAGGTTATGGCACCCATTGGAGAGTTTCCGAAACACAATATAGTGTCTCGTGCTGAGCATCTTTCAGATTCCACCAAAGTTGAGGCACGTTACCAGCGCATCAATGGCGCTTTTGCCGATGGCCGGCGCTTAGGTTGTCAGGCAAATGTTCTAGGTGACATGGTTATCGATGTACCCGCAGACAGTCAGGTGCACCGGCAAGTGATACGCAAAGAAGCTGATCATGCCAACATTACTTTGCACCCCGCTATTCACTTGCATGTTGTGCAAGTGCAAGAACCGGATATGCACGACCCTTCCGGCGACCTACGACGATTAAAACAAGCACTGCACAACGAATGGCAGC
Source organism: uncultured Granulosicoccaceae bacterium (assembly GCA_937923565.1). Taxonomy (GTDB): domain Bacteria; phylum Pseudomonadota; class Gammaproteobacteria; order Granulosicoccales; family Granulosicoccaceae; genus Granulosicoccus. The sequence continues at coordinate 2,261 of CALDTX010000225.1, forward strand.
TGGATAATCTCACTGCAGACTTAAACCTCCTGCACGGTTTACAAAAAACGTTGCGCGAAGGTCAATGGCAAGTTACAGCGGCCGTTCACGAAGATGGTCGCATACTGGCCGTTTGGCCTGGCTTTAAAGAACAAATATGCGGTGTCGCGATCGATGTAGGCTCTACCACTATTGCAGCTCATCTCTGCGATCTCAAAACAGGCGATGTGCTTGCCAGCAGCGGTGCCATGAATCCACAAATTCGTTTTGGCGAAGACTTAATGAGCCGTGTGTCTTACGTCATGATGAACCCTGGCGGCGATATCGAAATGACGCAAGTTGTCCGGGATGCGATTAATCAGCTACTGATCGACGTTGCCAGCGAGGCACAGGTAGAGGTGAATGACATCATGGAGCTTACCTTTGTTGCCAACCCCGTCATGCACCACTTATTACTTGGCATAAACCCGGTAGAGCTGGGAGGTGCACCGTTTGCGCTAACGACTGATGAAGCGTTGAACATGGATGCTGTGCAAATGGGTATCAACGCTAACGCAAAAGCACAAGCCTATTTATTACCCTGCATTGCCGGTCATGTTGGCGCTGATACCGCAGGCGTTATCCTGTGTGAACAACCCGGCAAGCTCGAAGACATGACGCTGTTGGTCGATGTCGGCACAAATGCCGAAATTGTTCTGGGCAACAACAAAAGATTAGTCGCTTGTTCCAGCCCGACGGGCCCCGCTTTCGAAGGTGCCCAAATTAGCGGTGGCCAACGAGCGGCACCCGGCGCTATCGAGCGAGTGCGCATTAACCCCGAAACGCTGGAACCTCGCTTTAGCATCATTGGTTGCGATGCATGGTCCGACGACCCAGAGTTTGACACTAAAAAAGGTCCGCTCTCTATTACCGGCATCTGTGGCTCGGGCATTATTGAGGTGGTTGCAGAGATGTTTTTATGCGGCATCATCGACACCGACGGCGTTATTCAAGGCGATTTGGCCGCGCGTAATCCACGCATTGTGGCTAACGACAGAACGTTTTCCTATTTGTTGCACGAAGGTGAAGTCACTGTTTGCATAACGCAAAACGACGTACGCCAGATACAACTGGCAAAGGCTGCACTGTATGCCGGGGTTCGGCTGTTAATGGACCGGCTGGAAATTGAACAAGTGGACCGTATCCGACTAGCTGGAGCTTTTGGCAGCCATATCGACGTTAAGTACGCGATGGTACTAGGGCTTATCCCAGACTGTTTGCTGGAAAACGTAGCGTCTGCTGGTAATGCGGCTGGCACAGGAGCGCGTATCGCCCTACTGGATCTGGACTCACGCACGCATATCGAGCAGGTGGTCAGAGCGGTTGAAAAGATTGAAACGGCTGTGGAGCCACAGTTTCAGGCACATTTTGTTGATGCCATGGCGTTTCCGCACAAAACCGCCAAGTTCCCACAGCTGTCAACAGCGGTGCAGCTGCCCGAGCCCACTGTGTCGCAAGCAGACAGCGCGGGCATGAAGCGTGATCGCAGCGCCAGACGACGTGCACGCCGCTCAGCAAAACAGTGAAAACCGGTTGACACTACACGGTTCCGCAAGAGTTAGGCATAATAGCTCAATTCTGCGCCGAGCTATCACATGTATTCGACACCGCTAAAAATAACCGCCGTCATCGACAATGACGAACCGGCCATTTGGGTGTGCGAAACACTTGCGCAAATCAGCGAACAACCCAGTCTGGATTTACAGTGCATTGTTTTAAGCGATAACCTCGATGATACCCACCTTGCTCGCCAGCAGCATGAAGCGCAGATGGCGCAAGCGCGCGTCGAAAATAAATTTGGTCACAGGCTTGGCAAGCTAATCCTGTACGGATACATGGACAGGCCGCAGTTTACAACCCGGCCTTTAAACGCAGCGGCATTACCAGAACACTTGCAGGCCAAAACACATGCGCTGCACGGGGATAAGCCGCCTTTAATGCCACTGCCTGCAAGTACCGATATCATTTTATTACTGGGCAAAGCACAATTAAACGAGCTTTCGCAATTACCCAAACCAACGATAGCCACTTGGTGCGCACAACATCAACACATGGCCATGCACATTGAAAAAGCCATGTTGAATCGGGCTCCACTACTGTGGATACACCTTTGGCAAAAAACCCCAAAAGCCAGTGACGCCGCTACTCAAACATCACAGCCTTGGGAACGCGTGACATCCCATGCGTTACCCCAGCAAAGCTATTTTGCCAGCGATCAAATCAACAGTGCATTTTGCTGTCTGCCCAATCTGTTTAGCTCCCGTTTAAACTGGTTAGCACACGGTGTAAAATCGATAGACCAAGTAGAAACAGAGTTTTTACGCAAAGGTGAGTCGCTGCCTAAACATCACGATAACAAACCGCTTAACGGTATCGGTTATTTTGTAAAAGTATTGCGACTGCTTGTTAAATTCTACAAAGAGCGTATTAACAATCTACTCACCATTGACCAATGGCAGCTGGCTTATAAAATCAGAAGCCCAGAACAATCACCTGATA
>CALDTX010000226.1 GCA_937923565.1 uncultured Granulosicoccaceae bacterium
GTAAGCTCTTTGGATGGGAGGTGCGTTGGAAGGGAGAGGGCATTCATTCCGGTTATACGGTGCATGTAGGCTCGGAAAACTCTTACCTGGCCTTATATGCACAGCCCGGTAACATGCAAGTGCCAACAGCCAGCAGTCATAACACGCTTACAGCGCTTAATCACATTGGTGTGGTGGTGGATGATTTAAAGGCGGTTGAGAAACGGGCCAAGGCTTTAAACCTGGCCTGCCACGATCACGCTGACTATGAGCCGGGAACGCGTTTTTATACTGATTTACCGGATGGTTTAGAAGTTGAAGTTGTTAGCTATCACTAAGCGATGACCTACGCTTAAACGGCAGTATCTTAATTAGGACGTCGGTACATCGTTTACTTGAAAGAGGTTTTGAGTGAGTACGGGAACGCTTTACTTTTTTTAAAGCGTTCCCGCATTTAATGAGAGCATGTAATCGTAACAACCCTTGCTAGGGCATTGGGCCATTGACAAAAAGTTCAAGCGCAGCGCGCGTTTAACCAATTTTTTTAACCAGCGCGATTAACTATCGAGTGCTTCAATAGCAGCGCTAGCCCGATCAAACCACATACGGGATACAATGTTATCTTTTGAGAAGCTAATGCCCAGCGCTTCCACGCCGGTGTGCTTGTAGCGTAGATCTTCATAGATAGATCGCGCTAATTGGCGATTGCCCAGTTCCTCGTGAGCCATTGCTTCACTGTATAAGGCGGTGTCGTAGTAACTTGATTCTGGATAATTCTGCCGTAGCTGCTTCATGGTTTCTTTTGCAGCGTTGAAATCTTTTTTATCCATTAACTCAATGTAGCCGCGTAAATAAACAGCGTCATCGGCGATGTAACTGTCCGGATGCAACATTTGTATCAAGTTAACATCAATCATGGCCTCATCGTACTGACCATTCTCACGAGCATCCATAGCCAGCAGATACAGTTCAAAGTCAGGGCCATCACCGTACAGTTGAGATTCTTTTATTACCGGTGCTTTAATGGCCGCTTTTCGCTTGTTGCTGGTTACCGGACCACCGTCCATATAGCTGTCGTAAGCTACCAGAGATTGTTTATACTCCTGCTTCTTTTCCAGCTCTACAGCTCTGTAGAAATGCTGTTCATTTTGATTAGCAGCCTCACTAACTTGTTTTATGGTATCGAAATCGACATCCAGTTCAGCTTCCTTACGACCCGTAGTAATAGGCGTAAACGTAACATTCAGCTTAATGGCTTCAGTCGGGTTGAGTACAATTTCGTCGTAGAAATCGGTTGTAAATTCATCCGCATTCGCGCCGGTAACGGTTAAGTTGCGAATGGGGTAAACATCTCCGCCTCGGTTGGCGATTTCGATTTGTTGTGTTGCTTGCGTGCCAACATCGCGTGTGCCGAAGTAGAAATCGGGCACCGATACGTGTAGATAGCTTCCACCGACGCCGGGTGTTGGGGCTGGCGTTCCGCTATCCTTACAGGCTTGTGTTAGTAGTGCGGCGCAAATGCATACGGCAAGTGCGCTGGGATTTTTGAGAGACATCATCGGACTTACGCTGCCTTTGATTGATCATTAGCCGCTTGATCCACCTGGAAGTAGTCAAGTGCCAGTTTGCAGTTCTTCAGTGCTTGATCGCTGCGTTCTTTGTCTTGGTTTGGTTGCTGTGCCGCTTCATTGGCCTGATTAATTTCAAGTTTGGCTGCGCTAATTTGCTCTCGAACGCTGGCCATGGCCTCGGTTAATGCGCTGGAAATTTCTCCGAACTCTTTGTTATCGGATTCACGTAAGCGCACATCAAGGTTACCGTTGCCAACTTCACGTAGCGTTCGCTTGATGGCTAGAAGTGGGTGCCCCAGTTTGCGGGTTATGTAAATGCCGAGTGCAATGGTTACCACAATGTTCACCAACATCATTGCACCAATCCATTTGGCTAACACGGAGCTAACGGCTGGTACAGCTTCATTAACTAGCTGCATATCTTCTGACACAAAGAACAGTGGCGCAATACCGTCAACCAGGTTACCAATGATCTGGTAGTAGAATATTCCCAGCATTGCTGTTGTAATGACCAAATACATGAGTGATAAAAGTAAAACCCGGCGGATCTCTCTCGCCTGGAAGGTTTTATCTTTTAGGATAGCCATCAGAAAAAACGAATCGGATGAACGTGCCATGAGCGGAAACTACCTTTCTGCGTTATTAACCTCATTTTTCGGCATAACAAGGTAATTCTTAAACTTGATACACGGTTTTTCTTTAAATAGAATCTAAGCGATCAACAGAGCTATAATTGTGAACTGGTTGACATTTAAAAGCGCATGATAGGTACTGATTCTGACGTAATGGTCGATGCTGGCACGGCATTTTCGGTGGCTGGGGTGCTGTATGTACTCAGTGCCGCGATTGCAACCATGCATGTTTTATCCAACAAACAGAATGAGAGTGCCGCATTCAGCTGGATCGGGCTTATTATTCTGTCGCCCTTTTTTGGCGTTCTTATTTATTGGCTATTTGGTATTAACCGGATACGCCGGCGGGTTAGAGCTGCGATGGGCGGCCAGAAAACAACTCCCTTGTACGAGCGCTCTCAAGGTTCTCCTGCGCTGCTAGAGCGCTTAGATGAGCCCTTACAGTCATTAATGCGCACCGGTTGTGCCATACACCATTCCGACTACACCACCGGCAACCAGCTAACGCCATTAATTAATGGCACCCAAGCGTATCCGCGTATGTTGTCGGCAATCGACAACGCGCAGCACAGTGTTGTGCTCTCAACGTATATATTCGTTTACGACTCAGTTGGAACTCAGTTCGTGCAATCGCTGATAGAGGCGCATAAGCGAGGTGTTGCGGTCTATGTGCTAATCGATGGTTTAGGTGTTGGTTATGATTGGAGCTTGGTGAAGGCCGATCGCATGCTACGCCAGCAGAATGTGCCAACGGCGCGTTTTCTATCGACGTTCTCTGCAGCCGGAACGCGATTCATCAACTTAAGGAATCACCGTAAAATTTTATCGGTGGATGGCCATACGGCGTTTATTGGCGGTATCAATATACGGGCTGGCAATCTGCTTGATGGTAAGAAGTCGAGTCAAACACAAGATGTTCATTTTGAAGTAAAAGGCCCAATTGTTGATCAAATCAATGCGGTGTTTGCAGACGATTGGCAGTTCGCAACCGATAAAGCCATTCAATTGCCTACCAATTCTTTGCCGAGTGCGGGTCGGGTCATTAGTCGGGTTTTGTTAGACGGCCCCGACGACAATTACGAAAAGCTGGAATTAACATTAGTAGCAGCAATTAATGCAGCCACACAACACATTGGCATTGTAACGCCGTATTTTTTACCCAATGCAAAAATCGTTAATGCCTTGCATTTAGCGGTGCTTCGTGGGGTTCGAGTTGACCTTTTAGTCCCTGAAAAAAACAATTTGCGGGTCGTTGGATGGGCCATGCAAGCGAATGAACAAAATTTACTGCGCGACGGGATAAAAATACACAAAACCGCACCACCGTTTGATCACAGTAAACTATTTTTTATTGATAAGGGTTGGTCGTTAATTGGCTCCAGCAATTGGGATGCCCGAAGCTTGCGGCTAAATTTTGAAATAAACGTAGAGTGTTACGATACGGAGTTCAATGCGCAGCTGCGCGCGCTATTTAAGGAGAAACAGGATCAATCAACCCCGTTGCTCACTGCAAAGTTCGGCTTAGCGAAAAAGCTACGGAATAATTTTTTCAGATTGTTCTCGCCGTATTTGTAGGTGCATATCCTATTAACTACGGCGATATCAAATCATAGAACGTTATAAACAATCATTGTGCGCAAGAAAATATTTCCAACATTGTTCAGTCATACCGAGCCAGCTCAAACGCTCGGTGCGCATCAGCAAATGGAGTTCTCTGGTACGGTTCGCTTGTTGGTTTGGAACATACTTAAAGCTAAGCGTAAACAGTGGCAAGCTGATTTCGAAGAGCTGGTTGCCGACAGAGATCTAGTGTTGTTTCAGGAAGCAGTGGTTAATGCACCGTCTGACCCGTTGTTTAATGAGAACAACCGTTTTGAATGGATAATGGCACGCAGTCATCAGCACCCAACCACAGGTATCGTTACCGGTGTTAAAACAGGCTCTGTTGCTCCGTCGTTGCAGACAACCGTACACCGTTCAACGCATTCTGAACCAATCGTTAATACCCAAAAAATGCTGCTTGAAACGCATTATCCACTCAAGGGCAGAACAGATACCTTAATGGTGTTGAACATGCACGCGATTAACTTTGTGGGCGTGAAAAAATACCAATCACAATTAATGCAGCTCGATGCCGTGCTTAATGCTCACCATGGCCCGGTTATATTAGCCGGAGATTTCAACACCTGGAGTCCGCAACGCATGGCGAACTTTGAACAAGTGAACAGTGCTGCTGGTTTGCAAGAAGCAACCATGAACAGGCGCAGCAAGTTTTCGCAATTAAACCAACATCTGGATCATGTTTATTTTCGTGGCTTGGACTTGCACGCTATCGATTCTTTATCGCATTACCGTTCGTCAGATCATTACCCCATAACAGCCACGTTTCACATTGAGGATACCGTATGACATTTAATCAACCGCTGGGTGGGAATGAAATGCCACGCTTTGCCGGGCCAGTAACCATGATGCGTTTGCCCGCGGCAACATCAGCCAAAGATTTGGATGCCTGTTTTGTAGGCGTACCTTTAGACATTGGAACGTCGCATCGCAGTGGTACACGTTTCGGGCCCCGGCAAATTCGCGCAGAATCAGCCATGCTGAGACCGTACAACATGGCCACCCGAGTTTCACCCTTTGATCACATGCAAGTGGCGGATGTTGGCGATATTCCCATTAATACGTTTAGCCTGGTTGATAGCGTTCGTATTATCGAAGAGCACATTTCGCAAATACTGCAACACGGTTGTGTGCCAATGAGCTTGGGCGGTGATCACACGATGACACTGCCGATTCTAAGGGCCATTGCCAAGAAACATGGGCCTGTAG
>CALDTX010000227.1 GCA_937923565.1 uncultured Granulosicoccaceae bacterium
TACAGACAGCTGATGATCAATCAGTTTGTCTAAACCGGCACTTTGCACAGCGGCGCTAATCATTTCAGGAGAACCATTGGTTAAAATCGCCGTTGCAATACCTGCACTTTTTAAAGACGCCAGTACCTGCTGCACTTCATCAAACGCATCCAATTGCAGATAAGCCTGCATGAGCTGTTTATGCAGAGCCGGATCGTCTATGTTCAGGCTCGACATTGCATAACGCAATGCATCACCCGTAACTTCCCAGAAATTGGTATGCGTGCGCATCAGACTTCTTAGCCAAGTGTATTCAAGTTGCTTGGTTCTCCACAGTGCGGAAAGGGCCGCATGTTGATCACCGACTTGATCCTGCCATTGAGAAACCGCCGAATGCACATCGAACAGCGTGCCATAAGCGTCGAAAACACAAGCTTCTATTCCTGCAAATTGGGTTGTGTTCATGAGGTTACAGTTGTGCTTTGAGGAGGAATGGAATAGGTAGCCGTAACGTGCGCTACCGGCTTTTTACTGTCATCGCTTTCGCTGTAGAGTGTTACTTCACCAACAGCCAGGCGCTTACCCAGTTTGAGCATGCGTGCCTGGGCCATAACATCACCCGGTTTTGGTTTACGCAAAAAATTGATGGATAAATTAGTGGTAACAGCCAATTCCACTTGCCCAATATGGCTTAGTACAAGTGCATACATGGCAGCATCGGCTAAGCCCATCATGATAGGGCCGGAAATTGTGCCGCCAGGCCGCAAATGATCGGCTGAATAAACTGCCCGCATTAGGGCGCATTCGTTTTCCAGCGATTCAAGCTTAAAACCCATAATAGACGCAAACGGCAATTGCTTATCGCAAATTTCATCGAACTGAGCTACGGTAATTTTTTGCGCCATTTCATCTCCTCATATGCCTTTTCTTAAACAGCATAGCAATTGTCGGTACAATCTTGTAAATTAACACTGGAAATCAGCGCGTGCGAAGGGGCTTGCTATGAATGATTCACCACTATTGAACGATTTTGCTGAAGGCATTACCTACCTAACGTTAAATCAGCCTAAGCAATACAATTCTTTAAGCGAAGAAATGCTTGCGGCGTTACAGCAAGCCATCGACTCTCTCACCAGCGACACCAGAGTTTTAGTTATTAGAGCCAATGGCAAGGCGTTTTGTGCCGGGCACAATTTAAAGCAAATGTATGCAAACCCGAATCAACCCTACTACGACGCACTGTTTAAGCAATGCAGTGTGTTCATGCAATCTTTATTAACCATACCTCAACCTGTCATAGCGCAAGTGCAAGGCTTGGCTACAGCAGCAGGCTGCCAACTGGTGGCAAACTGCGACCTGGCCATCGCAAGCGAGAACGTAAAGTTTGCCGTGTCGGGTATTAATGTGGGGTTGTTCTGCAGCACCCCATCTGTTGCCCTATCCAGAAATTTATCGCGTAAACGTGCTTTTGAAATGCTAATGACCGGTGATTTTATAAACGCCCACAAAGCTCAGGAATGGGGCATGCTAAATCAGGTTGTAGCGGAAGATGAACTAGAAATCGCCGTTGAACAACTGGCCAAGAAAATTATTGCTAAACCCGAAGTAGCAGTTAGAACCGGCAAAAATTTGTTTTATAAACAGCTTGAACAGCCCTTAGAGAATGCTTACGCAATGGCGGGTGATGCAATGGCATGCAACATGATGTCGGACGAAGCCATGGAGGGTGTTAGTGCTTTTATAGACAAACGCGATCCAACGTGGCTGGATAAAACCTGATTGCTTTTAAATAGGTTAGAGGCCCGAAGCCTGTTTAAAACTATCGGCTTCCTTGTCTGTAATCCAGTTTTCGAACTCATCAGCGGTAAGTGGGTAACTAATAAAGTACCCCTGCACTTCGTTACAGCGTTGTTCCTGAAGCACGTTGAGTTGCGCAACATTCTCAACACCTTCTGCTACCACAGACAAATTAAGATTATGACTCAACGTGATAATTGCCGACACAATAGCGGCGTCGCCTTTATCGGTGTCTAACTCTTTAACAAAAGACTGATCGATTTTAAGTTTATCTACCGGCAGTCTCTTCAAATAACTCAGCGATGAAAAGCCGGTACCAAAATCGTCAACGGCTATTTTAATACCAAGCTCTTTCATACTCTTAAGTATTTGAATACCTTTCTCAATGTTGTGCAGAAATAAGCTTTCCGTTAGTTCAACTTCGAGATGGCGGGGATCCAAACCACTTTGCTCAATCGCGCTGTCGATATCCCGTATCATGTTACCGCGAGTAAATTGCACCGGAGAGCAGTTAACTGCAACTGAAAAAGGGCCAATACCTTTTTCTATCCAGCGCTGCATTTGTTTACACGACTCGGTTAGCACCCATTGACCAAGCGGTAATATCAAACCCGTTTCTTCCGCTAATGGAATAAAATCAGCAGGACTTACAGGCCCCTTCTCTGGGTGGTTCCATCTTACCAGCGCTTCAACACCGCTAGTAGCGCCACTGACCAAATCAATTTTAGGTTGGTAAACAATCTGCAATTGTTCGTTTTCAATCGCTTGTTTGAGTTCACGTTCCATCGCAAATCGTGCTAATGCTTTTTCGTGTATGCCCTTTGAATAGAACTGATAACCGTTGCGTCCTTGTTCCTTCGCATGATACATAGCAACGTCAGCATGTTTCATTAATGTTTCTGAGTCGCGTCCATCGGTCGGATACACACTGATACCAATAGTGGTGGTTACAGCAACTTCTATATCGCCGATATTATAGGGTTCACCAATGGAGCAAGCGATTCGCTCCGCTACTCTGGCAGCATCTTCAGCCTGATTTATTTGTCCCAGCAGAACAACAAATTCATCTCCACCCAAACGAGCCACTAAGTGTTTACTGTTCGCGTTATCAACCGTTGCACTTGCTCGTACAAACATATCGGAATCGCGTAAAACATGCGACAGACGATCCGATACTTGCCTTAGTAGATCGTCACCTGCATCGTGCCCAAGCGTATCATTCACTTGTTTGAAATGATCTAAGTCCAGAAACAATAAACCAAACTTGGTTTGCGTTCTTTCAGCTAACTTCAATGCATAGTTTAATTTTTCATTTAACTGGGCACGATTAGGTAAACCAGTGACTAAATCGTAGTAGGCCAGATTATGAATTTGCTTCTGAGCATTTTTTCGCTCTGTAATGTCTTGCATGGTACCGAGCATGTGGGTACAGACCCCGGCATCATTAATGTTCGGCTCGGCCTCTAATCTTATTGACCTAACCCCTAGCCCATCATTTTCTGCCGCTATTGTAAATTCAACACTGAATTCGCGAGCTTCAGCAACCGCTTGTGTAGCAACTGTTTTTACGCCACTTCTTTGTGCACCATCGATGGCGTTCAGCAGTGTATCCAAATGCCCCTCAAATTGATCATCGGGAAATTTGAGAATGCGAGCGAATTCCTTAGACCAAAAAAACTCATCCGTTTCGATCGTCCATTCCCAATGACCAAGTCTGGCTATACGTTGTGCGTTATCCAGTTTGGCCTGACTCGATCGAAGCTTGTCTGCTGTATCACGCGAGCGCAACATATATTGCACTCGATGGGGCAATATAAAGAAATTAATGGGTTTGGTAAGAAAGTCTGTGGCACCTTCATCGTAGGCGCGGGTAATTGAGTCCAGATCGTCTAAACCTGTAATCATTAAGATGGGTACATGGGCTCCAAGCGCTGTTTTACGAATGTGCGATATCGCGTCAAACCCATCCATATTGGGCATAACAGCATCCATGATAATGATGTCAGGCTCACACGCCTGAAACTTTTCAATAGCTTCAAGTCCATCAGATGCCTGCACAACTTCAAAGCTTGCATCTTCTAGCGAACCCTCTGCCATAACCAAACTGGCAGGATCATCATCCACATGTAAAACTATGGGCTTATCACGGACTATCCCACGCGATAACAAACCTGCGTTTAACTGGGTTACAAGTTGATTCTGGTTCATGCCGCTTTTTCCAGAATCATTTGCAGTTCATTGAGCACACTCACGGATTGATCCTTCAGCTCCTCGCAAAGTTTTTTACAAACAGCGCTATCCGATGCTTTTGCCGCCACTTCAAGTTCGATGAGTCTTTGAGCTAACGCATTAGCCCCCAAATAGGCACTGCTGGATTTCAAAGAGTGCGCTGTTTGCGCCACTGTTTCAAAATCGTCGATGGCCACCGCATCGATAATATTATCGATTGCTACGGGAGCATCCACCTTATACACATCAACAATACGTGCAAGCAAACTCGGCTTACCCGGTTGCTGCAACGTGTTTAACGCGTCCAGTGCTGTTGTATCTATTTGTTGCATTAGATATGCTTTATTTGAATCTCATTTAGATAAACCCAATCGGTTCCCAGTTCCGACTTCAGCATCGGTCGTCCATGCCTGTATGTCAATTAACGGCAATCACCGAAACTTTTCATCATATGATTGTCTAAAAACGTCTAAACATTCAGTTTTTGATACACAGGCCACACTATAGGGCGAACAAAGTCACATCACCAGCACCGCCATAGCAGAGCCCTTATCGACAAGACGCATGAGCTCTTAATCAGCAAACAGTATAAAGAGCAATGAGAATGGCGCTGGCTGCGGATTACAGCGATCCAATAACAGGTTATGCGCCAGACAGGTAGGTCACACGAAGGCTAGATAACCCCTAAGCGTTTGCATGAGGCAATATCATCAGGGCTCAAACCAAGCCAGGTCTGAAGCACGTCGGCTGTGTGCTGCCCAAGCTCTGGGCCCGCCCAGGCCGTGCTGCCCGGTGTATTCTGCAATTTTGGGTGTAGCGCGGGAATAGACCTTGTCTGCCCGCCGACAGTAACGCTTTCAAACATCTCTCTGTGCATAAAATGAGGATCTTGAGAAATTTCGCGTATGGAGTTTATTGGGCCCGCAGGCACATCAGCAGCTCGTAAAATCGCCAACGCAGCTTCAGCATCATGTTGAGAAGCCCATTCTGCGAGCACCCGATCTATTTCCGCTTCACAGGCCACACGACCGGCATTATCTGCCATGCGCTTATCGGTCGCCAAGTCTGGTTTACCGATGGCAATCATTAGGCGTTTAAAGATAGTGTCCCCATTACCACCGATAACGATAAAAACTTCGTTGCGACATCGGTAGGTATTGGTCGGCACAATACCCGTTACTGTGGTGCCGGACGGTTCTCTCACTACTTTTGCACCATCGTATTCCGGCTGCACCCCTTCCATCATATTAAATACCGACTCAACAATGGACACATCCACCGACTGCCCCATGCCATTGGTGTGCGCCTTAGCCATCAACGCCAGCAGAGTTCCGATAACAGCGTGCATACCCGCAAATGTGTCCCCTAAACTTAAGTTGGCTCTAACCGGCGCCTCACCAGGAAACCCATTAACATACCGCATGCCAGCCTCAGCCTCACACACCGATGCAAAACCCGGCCGCTGTGCATAAGGCCCGTTTTGTCCATAGCCGGACACACGCGTATAAACAAGAGATGGGTTGCTGGTTTTTACCTCGTCGGGTCCCAAACCCCAAGACTCCATTTTTCCCGGACGAAAGTTCTCAATAAGCACATCGGCCTTATCAAGTAATTGCCTGGCCAGCAACTGCCCCTGCTCGTGATTCAAATCGAGGGTGAGTGATTTTTTGTTTCTGGCAATACTGGCCCACCAATAGGACGTACCCTGTTTATCGAGTACTCGCCAGTTTCGTAAAGGATCGCCCTTTCGCGGTGGCTCAATTTTAACGACCTCGGCACCAAAATAGGCCAGCATTTGACCGGCAAATGGCCCGGCGATTAACTGCCCCATTTCCAGCACCCGAAGCCCTTGCAACGGTTTTATTGCAATTGACATAATCGCATCTCCCAAGTTTGTTATTATTCTAAGTTAATACTCCTATCAAGCTAAAGCGAATATTAATGGCCAACTCAATCCATGCACAGCCAGGCGATGGCAAATTCCCTTTAGGTAAAAACACAGCTAACTATACGCCGTTGTCTCCATTGAGTTTTTTAGCCAGAACAGCCGAGGTTTATCCAGAAAGAACAGCTGTTATTCATGGCAGCGAACAACACAGTTGGGCTGAAGTTTATACACGCTGCAAACAATTCGCATCGCACCTGACAAAGCTGGGCATTCAAAAAGGCGACGTTGTTTCTATCATTGCCCCTAACATTCCCGCATTGTTCGAGGCTCACTATGCGGTACCCATGTGCGGTGCCATCCTAAATGCGATTAACACACGGCTAGAATCCACAACGGTCCAGTACATTTTAGAACACGGCAACGCCAAAGTACTTTTTGTAGACAGAGACTCAACAGAATTAGTATTGCAAGCTATCGAAGGCCTTGAGAATCCACCCGTATTAATCGATATTAACGATGCATCAGCAACCGGCAACGCCATAAGCGCTCTAGGTTATGAGCAGTTTATTGAACAAGGCGACGAACATTTCGCGTGGCAGTTACCTGAGGATGAATGGCAATCGATATCGCTCAATTACACCTCAGGTACCACCGGCAACCCGAAAGGTGTTGTCTACCATCACCGTGGCGCCTACTTAAATGCTCTGAGCAACATCACAGGCTGGCACATGGGTCCACACCCGGTTTATTTGTGGACGCTGCCCATGTTTCATTGCAATGGTTGGTGCTTTCCATGGTCGTTAGCAGCCAATGCTGGCACCAGTATATGTAGCCGAACCATTAACGCAGAAACGATTTATTCCGCTATTGATACCTATGGCGTAACCCATTTTTGCGGCGCACCTATTATTTTAAATTTCATTCTTAATGCGGAAGCTGCCCACATCAAATCCTTTGAACATACGGTGCAGGTGATGACCGCTGCTGCGCCACCACCCGCCAGTGTTTTAGAACGTATAGAACAAAAAGGATTTCGTATTACCCATACTTACGGCCTCACCGAAACCTATGGGCCAGCGGTTCTGTGCGCATGGAAACCCGAATGGGATGCATTGCCAGCGGCTGAGCGTTCTCGACTAAAATCCAGACAAGGCGTGCGTTATCAACTGTTAGAAGGTTTGGAAGTGATGGACCCGGATACTATGAAAGCAGTACCACACGATGGTGAAACCATTGGCGAAATCATGTTCCGAGGCAATATCGTAATGCGAGGCTACCTGAACAACCCAGAGGCCAACGATGAGGCATTTAAAGGCGGTTGGTTTCACAGCGGCGATCTAGCGGTAACAGACCCAGACGGCTACCTCCGAATTTTGGATCGGGCCAAAGACATCATCATTTCTGGTGGCGAAAACATATCGTCTATTGAAATAGAGAATACACTTTATAGCCATCCGTCTGTGCTGGACGTGGCGGTGGCAGCTCGCCCGGATGAACATTGGGGCGAAACGCCTTGTGCATTTGTGGAGCTACATAGAAACGAAAAAGCAACAGAAGAAGAACTAATTGCTTATTGTCGCGAAAAACTAGCGCATTTCAAATGCCCTAAAAACATTGTTTTTCGCGAACTACCCAAAACCTCAACTGGAAAAATTCAGAAATACAAACTGCGACAGTGGGCTAAAGATTTGTAGTTTTCATTGCGCGATCAAGCCAACGCATAATTAACCCGTCAACGCTGTTTAACACACCCAGAGAAAACCGATCAGACATCGACTTCTTTTTCTTGTAGTTAACAAAAATAACGTCGCTAGTTTCGCAGGCTTCCATTAAATATTCATCGCTGGTGCAAAGTTTATCTGCCAGTTTATTATCGATAACATCCTGACCCGACCAAATATCCCCGGTTGCCACCGTTTCGATGTTTAGCTGTGGTCTTCTGGCATCTACATGGGCTTTAAACTGATTGTGTATGGTTTCCATATCTTCAATAAATTTCTTACGGCCTTCATCGGTGTTTTCGCCAAACATCGTCAGCGTACGTTTAAATTTACCGGCAGTTAGTAGCTCGATATCGATGTTGTATTGTTTTAATAAACGATTAAAATTCGGTATTTGAGCCACAACGCCTATAGAACCCAAAACAGCAAACGGTGCCGCAAGCAATTTATCGGCAACACAAGCCATCATGTAACCGCCACTGGCCGCGACTTTGTCGACACAGATAGTGAGCGGTATATTCTTGGCGCGAATTCTGTCTAGCTGTGATGCGGCCAAACCATAAGGCGCAACCATGCCGCCACCACTTTCCAAGCGAACTACAACTTCGTCATCGCTACCAGCGGTGGTTAGAACGGCGGAAATTTCCTGGCGCATTTTACTGACTTCACTGGCTCGGATATCGCCATCGAAATCAAGTACAAATACACGCCGCTTTTCGGTGTCTTTGATCACTGTTTCGCCATCGCCACGTTGCTTACGAGCCAATTTAGCCGCGGCTTTATTCGCCTTGCGTTCAGCCTTGTCTTTCGCTTTACGCTCTTTAAGGGATATTTTTTGCGCTTCAATGTCCAGAAGAGAAAACGACAGCGACTCTTGCATGTCTTCGAGCTGATCATTGAGTTTCTTAACTTCAATATGCCCATCTGAAGCCGCCTTGCGACTACGCATGCCAATGGCAGTTACGGCGAATATCACAATAACAATGGCTGCAACCAGCGTAAAAACTTTTAGAAAGAAAAGCCCGTAATTTGCAAAAAAATCGGCCACCAGGTGCCCCTATAAAATGTAAGAAGTTGTTTGAGTGCTTCGTGTATCAAGCATGCCGAATAAACCAACATTGATGAATTCTGGCATTGCGCTGGAAATCTGTATCAACCGACCAGCGATTCTTGTCTTCAATTATATACGGACCGCCCTGCTCTGCTGACATCGCCATATCTAATTTAAACCGCCTGTAATTATTGGAAAATATGAGTAAACCGTCTTTTTCCAACAGTGCCATACACGCTTTTATACACGATACATGCTCGCGTTGTACGTTCCAATCTGCATCTATGCCGGTGGAATTTGAAAACGTGGGTGGATCAAGCAGTATAAGATCGAAGCTTAAATTTTTATTCTCGGCCAGCCACTGCATAACATCGCTTTTAACCACCGAGTGGTTTACCGGATTATGTTGATTGCGCCTGATGTTGCGTTCAGTCCACTGGCAATATCGATTCGACAAATCAACTGACACAGAACTCTTAGCACCACCAGCAATGGCCGCAACTGTGGCAGCCCCTGTGTAGGCAAACAGGTTCAGGAATTTTTTGTTCTGTGCACTATCAAAAATATGTCGACGTACTTTACGGTGATCAAGAAAAATACCCGTATCGAGATAATCGGTAAAGTTGAGCTCATACTCACAATTTTGCTCAACTAATACATCACTAATGCCCTGACTGGCACGCCGCTCATATTGCGAACGCCCGGCTTGTTTTTGCCTAACCTTTAAATGCACATTGGCTGCACTCACGTTATAGAGTTCAGGAATTGCGGCCATAATGGCGTTTAATCTGGCTTCTGCCAAAATGGCATTAACGGTAACCGGTGCTTGATACTCCTGCACAACCACATGCTTGTTAGCACATTCATAGACATCTATAGCAACTGCATAGTCGGGTAAATCTGCATCATACGCTCGCCATGCACGAATGCCTTCGCGCTTCACCCAGCTCTTCAAATGTTTATTATTTTTCTTCACGCGATTAATAAAATCGGTGGCATCAATTTGTTCGGTTTCCAAGCTTGCAGCATTGGCATCCGCCACCAAAGGAATGGTACCTTCGAACAACTGACAGTCCATACCGCCATTACGCACATCGAGTAATGGTTTAAAAGGCAGTCGAGCATGTTTGAGCAACGCAGGATTAGCCGTAATTACGGCAACTTTCCACCCAGAATAATTCTGACTCAGTTGTTTACCTAGATTTTCGTAAAACAAAGCGTCAGCGCTAAGACGTTCTCCATAAGGCGGATTGCTTAGAATAAATCCTTTTTCGTGGCTGCTTTGCTGCGTTGTTTGCGATTGCTTGTTTAACGATTTTAACACCGAGCCTTGAAGCACATCGTGGCGCACAAATTCTATTGCATCGTCGACCTTTGCCAAAACCGCATTTTCTTGTGCCAGCTTTATCGCATGTGCCGAGTTATCACTTCCAACGATTAAACAAGCGCTTGGCTTTCTTGCAGCCAATGCATCGGCTTTGACTTGCTGCCAAACAGCTGCATCATGTTGTAACCAACCTAAAAAACCAAAATAGTCACGGTGCAAGCCTGGCGCCTGATGACAGGCGATCATGGCAGCCTCGATAGCGATGGTGCCAGAACCACACATAGGATCTACAAACGTGCAGGCCTGTTCCATAGCAGTTGGCCATCCACTGGCCAGCAATAAGGCTGCCGCCAAATTCTCTTTTATCGGTGCCGGCCCTGCTTGCTCTCGATACCCTCGTCTGTGCAAACTGGAACCTGATAGATCAATGGCTATTCGCGCTTTGTTCCTGTAAAGGTAAACGTTTATCTGAACATCGGGTTGGTCGCGGTTAACGTTGGGGCGCACGCCAAATCGGTCTCTGTATTGATCCACAACCGCATCCTTTACTTTAAGAGCCCCAAATTGGGAATGGGTGATATTGGAATGAGAGCAGTAGAAATCGACCGCGAGGGTGCCAGACACTTCGAGGTGTTTAGCCCAGTCCACCTCCTGAACCACCTCATAAAGCGCCTCCGGGGAAGCGGCCGACCCTGAATGAATGGGGAGCAAGATACGATTGGCCACACGTGACCAAATACAGGCTCGGTAAGCGACGTCGAGCGCACCGTCAAAGCGCACGCCAGAGCCCGCTACATTGACGTTTGAGCCGCCACAAGCGCGAATTTCCTCAGCGAGCAACTGCTCAAGGCCACTGGCGCAGGTTGCGTACAGTTGATCGGTTACAGACATTTTAACAATTGGGTAGTAGTAAGGTCAGTTAGGGTGGCAACGGTGGTAGCACGGCCGGAACGCGTCGATAGAGCAAATTCAAGCTCCCCGCCAGCCACACTCGCTGTACAATTATAGTGTAACCCGCAAGCGATCATAATTTTGCGGAAAATAACGCTTTTGAAGGCATGGTCCCTGCAATCTCTAACTTTAAGCAACCGTGCCACCATTGCGCTAACGAAATAGCAGATAAAACATGGCCATGAAACTGACAAGCTACGGTGCAGCCGGAGAGGTAACCGGTTCGTGCCACCTACTCGAAGTGGGTAGTAAGCGCATTTTGCTCGATTGCGGACTAATACAAGGCCGCTCCAAAGACGAACTCCGTAACCACGAGCCGTTTCCATTCGATGCATCATCATTAGATGCGGTGGTGCTCAGTCATGCGCATATTGACCATAGTGGCCGCCTGCCCATTCTAATAAAGCAAGGCTATACCGGCCCGATACACACACACCTCGCAAGCGCCGACCTGTGCAAAGTTCTCCTTAAAGACTCAGCTAGCCTGAACGATCGTGATGTGAAAATGCGCAATAAACGACGCGCTCGCAGAGGCAAGCCATTGCTTGAGCCGCTCTACAGCAAAGATGATGTTGAACAAACACTTGCTAGGTTTCGCGGCTATGAATACGGTCAGCAAACCCAAATCGCCGATGGTGTAACCATCAAACTACACGATGCAGGGCACATACTGGGATCAGCCATTGTCGAACTAACACTAAAAGAAGGTGATCAGCAACGTGTCGTCGTATTCAGCGGCGATCTCGGCCATCGAGGCGCACCTATTTTGCATGACTTTACTCACCTGGAACACGCTGACCTTGTTTTGATGGAAAGTACCTACGGCAATCGCTTACACCGCGACTGGTCTGAAACCTTCGACGAAGTGAGCGAAATTGCAGATGCCGTTAAACGCAGCAACGGCAATATTCTGATACCTGCGTTTTCTGTTGGCAGAAGCCAAATGATTTTATACATGTTCGCTCGTTATTTTGAACAATGGGGGTTGGGTCGCTGGCAAATATTTTTAGACAGCCCGATGGCTATCGAAGCTTCCGAAATCTATTTACGACACACCCAGCTGTACGATGAGAACGCGGCTGCATTTTATAATGAGCACGGCCCCCTACTCGACATGCCTAATTTGCATTTCACCAAGTCTGCCGAAGAATCAATGGCTGTGAACAAAATTAAGTCGGGCGCAATAATCATCGCTGGTAGTGGTATGTGCACCGGTGGCCGAATTCGACATCACCTCAAGCACAATGTGTGGCGGCCCGAATGCCATGTGATTATTGCAGGCTATCAATCACCCGGCTCAACTGGCCGAAAGCTTGTGGAAGGTAAACCTTTTATCAAGCTGTGGGGCGAGCGCATCAAAGTGGCTGCACAAGTACATACTGTTGGCGGGCTTTCTGCGCATGCCGATCAGCAAGGCATGATGGACTGGTACGCCAGCTTTAAAAATCGTCCGCCAGTGTTACTCGTTCACGGCGAAAAGAAAGCTCAGCAAGTTTTGGCCGATAGAATAACGCAAGAATTAGGTGGTCGCGCAGCAGCGGCTAAAAAAGGTAAAACAACCGACCTACTCGCCTTAGAAAAATTTTAAGTCAGTGACAGATAAACAATTACCTTTAAAAATTACCTGACAAAATTAAACATTAAATACAGATAAATTGATTGAGTGAGCATTATGAGTACTGAACGAGAATCGATGGAGTTTGACGTCGTTATTGTGGGCGCTGGCCCGGCGGGATTAAGCACCGCCTGTCGGCTTATGCAAATTGCACAGCAACAAGAGCAAGAAATCAGTGTTGTTGTGCTGGAAAAAGGTTCTGAGGTAGGCGCTCATATTTTATCTGGTGCGGTCATCGAGCCAAAAGCCATCAATGAGCTGTTCCCAAACTGGAAAGAGATGGGTGCCCCCTTAAACACAGCAGTCACCGAAGACGATATGTACCTATTCACTAAAGAAGATGGTGCGCTGAAAATTCCTTCCCTGTTCGTTCCTAAACCAATGCATAACGATGGCAACTACGTGGCCAGTCTGGGCAACCTGACTCGTTGGCTAGGTGAACAAGCTGAGAATCTGGGTGTTGAAATTTTCCCAGGCTTTGCCGCTGCTGAAATTTTGTATAACGAAGACGGCAGTATCAAAGGTGTTGCAACAGGCGACATGGGCCTTGATGAGAACGGCGAAGCTAAAGACAGCTACGAGCCAGGTATGGAGCTGCATGCTAAATATACCGTCTTTGCTGAAGGCTGCCGTGGGCACCTTGGCAAACAACTCATTAACAAATTTGAACTAAACAAAGGTTGTTCGCCTCAACATTATGGCATCGGTTTAAAAGAACTCTGGGAAGTAGAACCCGGCAAACACAAACCCGGTCGAGTACTGCATGGCACGGGCTGGCCATTAAACCAAAGCAAATCAACCGGTGGTTCATTTCTTTATCACCTGGAAAACAATCAAGTTGTGGTTGGCTTGATTATCGACCTCAACTACTCGAATCCGCACTTAAGTACGTTTGACGAGTTTCAGCGTTTCAAACAACACCCACTCGTTGCAAAACAGCTGGAAGGTGGAAAACGTATTTCTTATGGCGCAAGAGCGATCAGTAAGGGTGGCTTGAATTCGCTACCACGCATGACAATGCCAGGGGCCGTTTTAGTCGGCTGCGATGCGGGCACCCTAAATTTTTCAAAAATCAAAGGCACGCACACAGCGATGAAGTCCGGCATGATCGCAGCCGAAACTCTAGCTAAAGAGCTGGCAAAAGGCGATAAGCGCGATATCGAGCCGAAAGCTTTTGAGAATAATTTTAAACAAAGTTGGGTTTATGAAGAACTCGAACGAGACAGCAATTTCGGCCCGGCTATGCATAAGTTTGGTTTGTACGGCGGAGCAGCATTTAATTTCGTGGACCAAAACCTTTTCGGTGGCAAGCTGCCATTAAAACTGACCGACGACACACCCGATCACGCAACGCTTAAGCGCGCTGACAGCTGTCGTCCAATTGACTACCCGAAGCCGGATGGCAAAATCAGTTTTGACAAACCGTCTTCCGTGTTTCTGTCGGCAACCAACCACGAAGAAAACCAACCCGTGCATCTGCAGCTTGCAGACAGCAGCATCCCTATCAAAGAGAATCTGCCTAAATATGCAGAACCGGCTCAGCGATACTGCCCTGTTGGTGTCTATGAAGTTATTGTGAAAGATGACATACCCAGCTTTCAAATAAATTCGCAAAACTGCATACACTGTAAAACGTGCGATATTAAAGACCCAGCCCAAAACATTACTTGGGTTACACCGGAAGGTGGCGGTGGTCCGAACTACCCGAACATGTAAAAGTGTAACAAAGTGAAACAAACTGGTTAAACATTCAACAAGCGCCTAGCGCGTCTGTTGATATTTATTATGAAATGCCCCAGTATAAATAGAGAAAACAATACGTATTAATTTCTGGGAGAAAATTATGTTTTGGACTTTACTCTGTTTAGGGGTTGGTTGGTTACTTGGCCGTAACTGGGATCAAGTGAAAAAAATGTATCGTGAGAAGATCACAACGATTAAAAACAACGCAGGCAATACAACTAAAATTGATTAGTCTATGTAGCACAATCAATTTTTGAGGCTGCAAAGTCTGCCTATTAATTCAAAAAACGATCGCTACATGCGGTCGTTTTTTTTTGGAAAACCATCCTGAATATAATATCACTATGAAAACCATCGGCCTATTAGGCGGCATGAGCTGGCAAAGCACCCAAATATACTACCAATTATTGAACTCCATGACCGCTCAGCGTTTAGGGGACTTACACTCAGCAAAACTATTACTGTTCTCTTTTAACTTTGCAGAAATTGAAGCATTACAAGCCAAAGAAAGGTGGGATGACGCTGCCAAGCTTTTAATAGCAGCCGCTATTAACCTTGAAAAAGCAGGCGCTGATTGCTTATGCATCTGTACAAATACAATGCATAAATTAGCCGATCAGGTACAGGCCTCCATAGACATACCGCTCATTCATATTGCGGATGCAACCGCAAAAAGTATTTTAAAACACGGTACAAGCAAACCCCTTCTGTTGGCCACTCGCTACACCATGGAACAAGCATTCTATAAACAACGCTTAATTCAAAAACACAATATTGCGGTGACTACGCCAAACTCAGAAGCAAGAAAACAGGTGCACAACATCATTTACAACGAGCTGTGCCAAGGCATCATCCGCGAACCCTCTAAAACCCAATACCTGGATATCATTCAACACGCATTAAACAAGGGTGCAGATAGTATTATTTTCGGCTGTACAGAAGTGGGTTTGCTTATATCCGCAAGCGATTTTGATGTTCCGTGTTTCGATAGCACCGAATTGCACGCTCAGGCCGCTATAGAATTTTCTTTAGGTGGCAACTAAATAGTTATTAATGCACCAAAGAAGTATTCTGATCCAAAGATCTATAGATTGCATCCTTCAAAAGCTTAGGTTCAACAGGCTTACACAGCAGCTCGAAATTTTTAGATTCTGAAGTTAATCGCCTGACCTGGCTTATGTCCCCCGTGACTAACAAGCTCGGAATATCATGCGACAACGCTTCGCGAATAATTGCAATTGCCTGATCGCCTGTTTTATCACCACCTAGATGGTAATCTGCAATCAACAAGCGCGGTAACTCTGCAGATGCTGCGAGCTTATCAACCATTTCTTCAACGCTGGTTGCCCAAACACAACGCAACGACATATTTTGCAACATCGTGTCCATACCAGCACATATACGTTTGTCGTCATCAAGGACTGCTACAATAGAGCTTGATATAGCCGGTTCATGGCTGCTTTCCCTATCAGTTACAGGCTCTGGTGCATCCTTACTTAACGGAAGCTTTAAAGTAAATTCGGTTTGAACATTTTCCACCGATTGCAAGGTAATTTCTATTTTCAGTAAGTCTGCCAATTGTTTTACGATAGCCAAACCTAAACCTAAACTTTTTGAGTGTTCGCGGTGTGAAGTGCTTACCTGATAATACTCCGAGAATATATTAGTTTGCTCTTTTGTCGGGATACCGCAACCATTGTCTCTTACGATGAGCATGATGCCATCAGAATAGTCTTTAACAACAATACTGACTTTACTGGCTTTACCATGTTTTATAGCGTTATCCAGTAAATTACGCACAATACGATTTAGAATGATTGGATCGCTAACTATATAACGATTACATGAGCTAATTTCTAAAATTAAGCCTTCAGCGTTTGCCAACGGTAAAAACTCATGTCGCATAAGTTCCAACAATGAATCGATATTAAACTTTTTGCGAGACACTTCCACCCCTCCAGACGTTAGTCTTGTAAGGTCGAGTAGACTGTTTAATAACTTATTAAGTTCAGCTGCAGATTCTGACGCATGCGACAACGCCTTTTTTCCAGCTGATCCGTGTACGAAATGTCCAAGCTCCCCAAGAAACAAGCCTAAAGCATGGAGCGGCTGACGCAAGTCGTGGCTTGCTTCTGCAATAAATCGGTCTTTGGCTTTATTTTCAAGCCGCCCCGCGCTTAATTCATCAATATTTTTATTGAGCTGGGCGTGCGCAGACTTCAAGCTTTCTACCATCGAATTAGCACTGCTATTTGATCGCATTAAAAAGCCAACTAATATGACCACCGCTAATACCAACAAACCCGCAATTATCCAAAAAAAGCTGTAAAGCCTTTCGACCTCATAAACCCATTTATCATGCGAAGCTGTCGATAAAGCGAAATAGGCACTGCTAAAGCGACGTAAATCCTTTGCTAGCTCATCGGCTTCTAACAGCAGCAGATCAATCTGATCATGAGTTAGCCCATCATCTGATACAACTATGCTCTCATACGTCTGAAGATAGACGGCTAATTTATCTTGAAATAAAGTTACTGTTTGCCCTCGCTCCAACGATTGAAAACTTCTTACTTTAAAAACATTAAAGCCGCTCCACAAAATTTCAAACTTAACCTGGTATCTGCTAATAAAGTCTGACGATTGTTCAGCGTCGTTAATAGTGTCTTTATAGGCATATAAAGATTGTACGAATCGATCAAGGTTATAGTCTGTCTGCAGCACATGATGAAATATACTGGGACTTTCTTTCGATAATTCGCCACGTAGAAAATAAACTCTGCCAATAATGACCGCTAATACAAGCGCGCACAGTAGCAAAGAAAAAAAT
>CALDTX010000228.1 GCA_937923565.1 uncultured Granulosicoccaceae bacterium
CCAATGTAACTGTACACATCCAGCACTCGCTTGCCCTTCACCCAAGATCGCAACGCTGCTCTGGAATCCCGGTGATCGTAAAACCAACCGGTTTTTTGACCAAGTTCAGCAGATACACGAAATTCCAAGCCGTTTTCCCGAATTTGCAAGGCTTCAGGCTCTTCGCCATAGGCCCATTCCGTATAGAGCGGCAGTTGTTCAAGCTCTCTGATGTTGCCGTCGTTGCGCAAGTAAATCGCTTCAACACCGTCTAATTGAGACAGGCAATCGACTAATTCGTCTTTGAAGCACTCCATACCAGCGGTGGTTATTTGCACCACCAATACAGTGTTGTAACGATCAACAACCAAACCGGGTAAGTAATCGCCTTCGCCAAAAACTAAGCGGTAATACGGCTCTGAATACAAACGTTGACGCAATAGCAAGGCATCGTTGATTCGATCGCGCAATAAACTGGCGGAGAACGGTCGGGATTTATTGCTACTGGTAACACGTGCACAAATAAGTGAAGAGGAATTGGCGTAGCCATGGCCTAAAAATTTGCCAGACACGCTTTCGAGCACAACCGGTGCGCCCGCAACAAGACCTTTCAAGGGTGTAACGGCGGTATCGATTTCGTTGGAAAAAACCCACAAATGCCCTGCTTCTACACGGCGTTGTTCATTTTTACGCAATCGAAGTCGCGCCACTGGCTGCTCGGTCATGCCAGCACGTTACCTTTGGTGAATGAATTAGAAGTAGTGTTTAATCTACCGGACGAGCAACAGTTTACTTTTTCTGTTGCAACGCCGCAAGAATTTGGTCTTCGAGTTCGCCACGAACTGCGATTATTTGACCTAAACGCGATAAATCGCCAGATAACATTTCGATATCTTCTGACGAGCCGTCGAAGGCATCGTACTTATCGTTGAAGTCGACTAAAAAGTCAGTGGTTTCAGCAATCGCTGGATAAACTTCGTCGGAAGCATCCTTAACCGCTTGGCGGCGCTCTTTGCCTTCAATAATGCGTTGATAAACTTCAAAGTGGCCCATGGCGGTGTAGTCAACCATCACCTGGCAGAACGAACGCAGTTGATCTGCGGCTATGCGGTGAGATTCGATGTCACGCTTTTCAAATGAGCTAACACCTGAAAGTTTGCAGTAACTCACCACAACTTCTTGCCGAAGTCGGATTAATGAATCAATCGTGTTTTGCAATCTTGCACGTCGATCGACACCCGTGCCATCAGCCAATACTTCTGCGTTTGATGAAGCCATTATTTTCTCCGAACTGTTCGTTTTCTCTGAAACGGTATTATCAGTATCCAGCTTTAATGGCTGGGGTTACATTGTTACTAGCAAGGATACTGCCATCGCCAGTCGCAATTTAACCACACCTGTGGCCAAAAGCACACACTTAAAGTACAAATTACGGTATGTCGAGTAAGTTTATGAATATTAACGAAACATTTTCTTGACAACGTTTATTTATGGGCTACTTTGCCCACTCAATAAGGTGCATGGGCCATTCTGAAACCGGCACATCGGATTCCGACACACATCGCCCTGCCACACTGATACCGGCAGCGATAACTGACTCCTTTGTACCACTGATTAACGGGTGCCAATTGGCCAATTTGCCGCCACTGGCTAAGACTCGGTAGGCGCAGGTTGATGGCAACCAATTGAGCTTTTGCTCTGTGACCGGCCGAACCGACAAACAATCCACCACATGTTTAAAACGCTGGTTGTAGTGCTTGCAGCTGCAATTTTGCGTATTGAGCAAACGACAGGCAATATCGGTGAAATGCACTTCACCACTTTCTTCATCTTCGAGTTTATGCAAGCAGCATCGACCGCAACCGTCACACAGACTTTCCCATTCAGCATCGTCTAGCTCATCGAGCGACTTAACTTCCCAAAAAGGCTGAGTCATTAATGTGGCAACCGTTTATAAGCTGGCATGATAAGAAACAACTCTGTCGACCTCTTCGCGCGACCCCATAATCACCGGCACACGTTGATGCAATTGCTCAGGCTCTATCGATAAAATAGGGCTTGTACCTGTGTGCGCCACGCCACCAGCTTGCTCAATCAGCATGCCCATGGGGTTTGCCTCATAAAGCAGTCGCAATTTACCTTGCTTACCGTCTGCCATCATGCGCGCATCCAGCGGGTACATAAAAATGCCTCCACGGCATAGAATACGATGAATATCGCCCACCATAGAACCGGCCCAGCGCATATTAAATGACTTACCCAACGGGCCATCCTTGCCGGCGACACATTCGCTGATATAGCGCTTTACTGGCGCTTGCCAATGCTCTGAGTATGCCGCATTAATGGCGAACTCATTGGTGGCTTCCGGCACTTGCATATTCGGGTGCGTTAACACAAACACCCCTTCATGATGATTGAAGGTAAAACCTGCAACGCCATCGCCAAGTGTAATTACCAGCATGCTCGCAGAACTGTACAAGCAATAGCCGGCACAAACCTGTTTAGCACCCGACTGCAGAAAGTCTTCATCGGTGGGCGCCGCGCTTGTTACATGCTCAATGATGGAGAAAATGGTGCCAGTAGCGCCATTCACATCGATGTTTGAAGAACCATCAAGAGGATCAAACGTCAACAGATAGCGGCCACGCGGTGATCCATCTGAAATGGGATAATGATTATCCATCTCTTCAGAGGCCAAACCTGCCACACGACCGGTATGCTCGGTGCACTCGATAAAAACATCGTTGGCAATAATGTCGAGCTTTTTCTGCTGTTCACCCTGCACGTTTTCCTGCCCTGCAGCTCCCAGCACCCCGGCAAGCTCACCCAAGCGAACCAGGTCGGCTAACTTCTCACAAGCGACTGCCACATCGCTTATCAGCGCCAGTAATTGCTCATCATTTGGGTGCGCGCGTAAATGCGCTGCAAGGAAGTCTTGAAGCGTGCTTGGGTCTGCCATGGTTTTTTCTCGCAAAAGCGTGGAAGCGGTTTTAACTACACAGTATTACATCAAATTGTAGGCCAGTTTAACGCACTACCTGGCACGTTTTTTCGCAGCCACGAGGCGAGACCGTTATACTAGACGCCACTAAACGGCATCGTTAGTTTTTATAGGAACACAGAACTTGAGCAGCTCAGCATCTCATTTTGAACGGGCGCAGCGCGTAATTCCTGGTGGAGTAAATTCTCCGGTACGCGCATTTGGTAGCGTTGGCGGCACACCTAAGTTTATCGACAAAGCCAGCGGTGCTTATATATTTGACACAGACGGGCAACGCTTTATTGATTACGTAGGCTCCTGGGGCCCCATGCTATTGGGTCATGCTCACCCAGAAGTTATACAGGCAGTGCAAAAGGCGGCTGAAAACGGCTTAAGTTTTGGTGCGCCAACAACGGCTGAAACCAGCATGGCAGAACTGATTTGCAAACTGGTGCCGTCGATTGAATCGGTTCGCATGGTCAGCTCGGGCACAGAAGCCACCATGAGTGCAATTCGGTTGGCTCGTGGCTTTACTGGCCGCGACAACATCTTAAAATTTGAGGGTTGTTACCACGGCCATTCCGATTCACTTTTGGTTAAAGCAGGTTCTGGCGCGTTGACGCTTGGTGTGCCGAATTCGCCGGGCGTGCCCGCCGCCTTTGCGCAACACACACTTACCCTGCCCTTCAACGATATCGCGGCACTGGAAGCGTTGTTCGAACAACAGGGCGATACTTTAGCCTGCGTTATTGTTGAACCCATTGCCGGCAATATGAATTTTGTAGAACCGGTTGACGGCTTTTTACAAACCATGCGTAGCCTGTGTGATAAGCACGGTACTGTGCTTATTTTCGATGAAGTCATGACAGGTTTTCGGGTAGCGCTCGGTGGCGCGCAAGAGCTGTATAACATCAACGCAGATATAACCACGCTTGGAAAAGTGATCGGTGGCGGGATGCCCGTAGGCGCCTTCGGTGGTCGTCGCGATATTATGAATCACATTGCACCATCCGGACCGGTGTATCAAGCAGGCACATTGTCGGGAAACCCCATTGCGATGAGCGCGGGCACAAAAACACTGGAGCTGTTATCGGCACCCGGCTTTCATGAAAAACTGGCAGCCCGCACTCAGCAATTAACCGAAGGGCTAAACAACGCGGCCAGTAAACATGGCATACCGTTTTGTTCAGCTTATGCCGGCGGTATGTTTGGCTGCTTCTTTTCAGAAGAAACAAAAGTAAGCACATTCAAGCAAGTGATGGCGTGCAACACCGAACACTTTAATCAGTTTTTTCATCACATGCTTAATGCCAATGTTTATCTGGCACCTTCGGCATTCGAAGCAGGCTTTACCAGCGCTGCACACACAGCTGAAGATATTAACAACACAGTTCAAGCAGCTGAAAAAGCCTTTGCAGCATTAGCCAGCTAAATGGAAAGTCTCATATTGGGTATGTGGTCGGGCCCGCGCAACATCTCAACGGCGATGATGCGTGCCTGGGAAAATCGCAGTGATTGCGTGGTTTGGGACGAACCACTCTATGCGCACTATTTACAGCACACAGGCATAGACCACCCACTAGCCAATGAGATTATCCAAGCCGGTGAAACCGACTGGAAAAAGGTCGTCAAAGAAATTTGCACGCCAAAAAAGGGCAAGGTGTTTTATCAAAAACACATAAGTACGCACATGTTGCCGCACATCACCCTCGATTGGCTACAACACAGTGAGCATATTTTCTTAATAAGAGACCCGCAGTTTATGGTGGCCTCGTATGCTGCGAAAAGAGAACAAATTACTGCTGCCGATTTAGGCTATGAGGAATTGCAAAGTGTATTCAACGCTGTACTAAAGCTGAAAAACGAAACACCGCTAGTGATCGACAGCAGTACTTTTTTGAAACAACCCAAACAACAGTTACAGTCCGTTTGCAAGCATTTGAATATACCGTTTGAAGAGCAAATGCTGGCATGGCCTGCTGGCGAACGAGCAAGCGATGGCGTTTGGCATTCACACTGGTACGACGCTGTTAAAAAATCGACTCACTTTCAAGCGCCAAGAGAGCAAACCGCAACGCTGGATGCTGCGCAGCAATCGGTGGTTGATCAATGCCAACCGCACTACGAAAACTTAAAGCAATATGCCCTGCAAAATTAGCGCAACTTAGAAATAAAATTTAACGCCAAAACTAAAAGCCGATACATCGTCGAACGCACCTTCATTCCGAACATAACGAACGTAGTCTGCGGTTAAGTCGGCGCGTTCGCTTAGCCTTGTTTCAAGACCTACGCCATAGGACACACCCACTCGGCGATCACTAAAATCCTTGCCATCAATCGTTTGTGTAATAGAGTGAGAGCCAAAACCGCCCAAGGCGTACAAAGCGCTATGAAAGCCGAGTGGCAAGTAACCCTTTAAGTAAATACCACCAAAACTTGTAGAGATTCCGTCTTCAGACTGCTCTGAACCATCAGTGCTAAACCCTAAATGCCCTTCCAAGTCCATTAACGGCGCCATTGGCACGCCTAGCCTTACGCGCATACCCCAAGGATTATGCTGGTTATCGCTGTTTTCGTTAAAGGCAATTGAGGTGCCTTCGAGCGTTATATAACTACTGGCATGGGCATTCATTGAAAATACCAGCGCTGCGAGCACCGATCCCATACACAGTAGCCTGATGTGCAGTTTCATCGCTTTGTCCAATTTATTGATGTTGAAACACCTTAAACCGGACTAACTGAACCCTTTCTGAACGAGTGTAACTACTGTGTAACAGCTCAAGCTCAGGCAGGCTGCGCGTCGACGGCTTGCTCTGTTTGCTCGTAATCGCTTAATGGCGGGCAGGAACAGATCAGATTTTTATCGCCATAGACATTATCAACCCGTGATACCGGCGGCCAATATTTGCCATCAACTGATGAGTCTCCTGCCGGATAAGCCGCTATGGAACGCTTGTACGGATGCGGCCAATCGTCAGCACAAACGGTTTGAGCAGTGTGTGGCGCGTTTACCAACGGGTTGTTGTCTAAAGGCCAATGGGCAGCTTTTACCTGCATGGCTTCAGCATGGATGGACAACATGGCATCGCAAAACCGATCCAGCTCTACTTTAGATTCACTTTCGGTAGGTTCTACCATAAGCGTTCCTGGTACCGGAAATGACATTGTGGGTGCATGAAAGCCGTAGTCCATTAAACGCTTGGCGATGTCGTCAACGCTAATGCCTGTTTCTTCTTTTAACTTGCGTGTGTCCAAGATGCATTCATGCGCCACATAGCCGTGATCACCACTGAACAAAATAGGATAGTGCGACGATAACCGAGAGGCAATGTAGTTGGCATTGAGCATGGCGACTTGCGTCGCTTTTTTCAAACCAGCTGCACCCATCATGCGGATATACATCCAGGTAATCGGTAGTATCATCGCACTGCCCCAAGGTGCAGAACTCACCGCACCTGAACTGTTTAATTCTCGATGGCCCGGTAGAAAATCTTTTAAATGCGCACCCACACCAATAGGGCCTACACCAGGACCTCCACCGCCGTGCGGAATACAAAACGTTTTATGCAAGTTAAGGTGCGACACATCACCACCAAACTGACCGGGTTGCGCCGTACCCACCATAGCATTCAGATTCGCACCATCAATATACACTTGCCCTCCATGCTCATGCACAAGCTGACAAACCGTGCGCACCTGCTTTTCGAATACGCCGTGCGTCGATGGATACGTGATCATAATGGCAGCCACGTGGTTCGAATGCTTATCCAATTTAAGCTGCAAGTTATCGAGATCGACATTACCTTCAGCATCACATTCAACCAACACCACTTTCATACCGGCCATTTGTGCACTCGCCGGGTTGGTACCATGTGCAGAAGAAGGAATTAAGCACACCGTGCGATCAACATCACCACGGCTTTCATGATAGCGACGGATAGCAAGCAAACCCGCGTACTCACCCTGACTGCCCGCATTAGGTTGCAATGACATCGCATCATAGCCAGTGCATGCACACAGCATTTTTTCCAGATCATCGATCATGGCACGATAACCTTCGGTTTGATCCTGTGGCGCAAACGGATGAATATTACTGATTGACGGCCACGTAACTGGCGCCATTTCAGAAGCAGCATTGAGTTTCATCGTGCACGAGCCTAACGGGATCATCGCCCGATCAAGCGCAATGTCTTTGTCGGCCAGCTTTCTTAAATATCGCATCATGTCTGTTTCAGACTGAATGTGATTAAAGCAAGCTTGCGATAAATAATTGTGCTCTCTGTCGTTGGTGAAATCTCGCAGCGACTGCGATTCTAATGCGGCATTCAAGGATGCTGAAATACTTTGTTCAGACAGGCCAGTTAAAGCAGCACAAAGAGCCGACAGTTCGTTTTCGCGTGTGGTTTCATCTATCGACAAGGTTATGGCGGTATCGTTAACTTTTCGAATATTGAAACCAGCACTTAAAGCTTGCGCTACAACATCATCGGCATTACTGACTTGAAGATGCAAGGTATCAAACCATTGTGCGTTCTTAACGGTTACTCCATGTTGTGTAACAAGCTGTGCAACAACATCAGCGTAACGGCGCACGCGGTTTGCTATGAAACGCAAACCTTTTGGTCCGTGGTAACAGGCATATAGGGTAGCGATAATGGCTAACAACGCCTGGGCAGTACAAATGTTAGAAGTGGCCTTTTCACGGCGTATATGCTGCTCTCTGGTTTGCAACGCAAGGCGATAGGCGCTTTCCCCTTTAGCGGTAATTGACTGTCCGATAATACGACCGGGCAAGCTTCTTTTTAAAGCGTCACTACAAGCCATAAAAGCGGCATGCGGCCCCCCAAAACCCATGGGCACGCCGAAGCGCTGCGAACTGCCAACGACAATATCAGCACCCAAGTTACCCGGTGGCGGCAACAGTGTTAATGCCAGTAGATCAGTTGCCCAAACCGTTAACGCTTTCGTGGCTTTAGCTGCAGCTACAACCGATTCAAAAGACGTGACTTCACCATAGGTGCCTGGGTACTGCACCAGCACCGCAAACACGTCATTGTTATCTTCGCTGAGTAACGCGCTTAATTCAGCCACAGCCGTTACTTTCACAACGATACCCAACGGCTCTGCACGCGTTTGCAACACATCGATTGTTTGCGGATGACAATCATCAGCAACAAGAAACGTCTGCTTCTTACCACGCCCTGCCCGGTGCGCCATCGCCATGGCTTCAGACGCAGCTGTGCCCTCATCAAGCAAAGAGGCATTGGCCATCGGCATAGCCGTTAATTCAGCGATCATGGTTTGGAAGTTAAACAACACCTCCAGGCGGCCTTGGGCAATTTCTGGCTGATACGGCGTATAAGCGGTATACCAAGCCGGATTTTCCAACACATTGCGCAATATCACTTGCGGACATTCGCAATCGTAGTACCCCAAACCGATCAGACTGCGCATTACTTTATTGCGATTGGCCAACGCTTGCATTTCAGCTAACGCGGTGGCTTCATCAACCCCCGCCTCCAGCGATAAAGCTTCGTTAACAAGGATGTTGTCGGGGACAATTTTTTGCGTTAAAGCATCGAGAGAGCTTTCGCCCAAGCTAGAGAGCATCTGCGTAATATGATGCTCGGTTGGACCTATATGACGACGAACAAATTCACTCAGTTCGGTCGGTTTCATAACACTCTCTCTACTAACGGTTAATGGTTATTCTTCGGACTCGATCATGGCCTCATAATCATCCGGGCTCATAAGCTGCTGGACTTCGTCGATATCGTCGGGTTTCATCTTGAACAACCAACCTTCGCCGTACGGGTCGGAATTGATTAGCTCTGGGCTGTCGCCAAGCTCAGGGTTCGCATCGATAATCTCGCCGCTGACTGGCGCATAAATATCAGACGCCGCTTTTACCGACTCCACCACGGCAACACCTTCTTGCGCCTCACTGGTACTGTTTATTTCAGGGGTTTCTACAAACACTAAATCGCCTAATTGTTCCTGAGCATGATCAGAAATACCGACGGTCACCGTGCCATCATCGTTAATTCGAACCCATTCGTGAGAGGCTGCGAAACGTAAATCGCCAGGTGTATCCATTGTTGTCTCCATGTGTTGTTAATTTATAATTCGTACTATTAAGAGCCCGTTAACGGGCGCAGAAATTTCTTGCCATTAACAGAATAGCTTACGATAAATTAGATTGTCCGTTTTTTAC
>CALDTX010000229.1 GCA_937923565.1 uncultured Granulosicoccaceae bacterium
GCGTACCTTCTATTGGCTCTATTTTACGCTTGGGCAATGCCACACTCGCTAACGGTGAGTCTGTAAAAAATGCTATAGCACATGGTGGTATACAAGTTTTTAACTATGAACCTACCCAAGATAATGCCCTAATAAGTGCAAGGCTTAATTCACTGAGCGCCGATGTAGATTTAGCGATAAGCTATGTACACCCTGAACAAACACTGGCACCCGATGCACAACTGCTTTGTTCGTCAAGAAACCCTGGAAACAGCAGTGAACATTGCACTGCGCAATTAACTGATCAATCGACCGTATTCATCATTGCTTATGGCAATGAAGCCAGTGACTACGAACTATCGCTCACCAGCGCAGGGCAAACACCCGATGATCATTATGTTGCAAGCGACTACACCCCAACCACAACCAGACAGCCCAGCCCCGCAGAGCTCGACAACCCTACCGCGCCGGGTGCCGTTAGATCGCTTGTGTATTCAAATAGCAGCGCAGAGTTGTTTTGGAATGCCTCGCTGGATAACGAATCAATTGCCGCGTATGAAATCTATCGGAACGACGAATTCGTCACCTTGCTTGATGGTCGAAGTTATTTTGAACAGTATCTGGAACCCGGCAAGCTCTATGCGTACAACGTGATCGCCATTGACAATGAAGGCAAACGTTCAACGGCATCTGAAACGGTGATTGTTGATTTAAGTGCGGGCAATTCAGCCGACGCCGTGCCACCTTCGCTCGGTGCAGCGATACCCGATGGCGCTGGCGAACAAGTTCCAGACACGGAAGAACAACAACAAGAACAAGAACAAGAACAGGAACAGGAACAGGAACAGGACAACAAAGACGAACCAATCAACACTGATTCGCACGCTGAAATAGAATTTATCTTGGTAAATTCATCGAGCGATGAGTACATAGAGCAATACAATCCTATAAAAGCTAATACCGTAATTGCTCAGTCTGTATTAGCGGGTGCACCCTATTCAATTGTTGCGCGTTTACGCGACGGACACACAATAGAATACGTAACCTTTACGCACCAGCCTAGCCAACATAAACAGACCGAACGTGTGGAACCTTACGCTTTGTATGGCGATAGAAAAGGCGACTTTATGGGCCGCGTATTCGCAAAAGGCATGCAGACCATAACGGCGACTGCGGTACTTTCTGACGGGCAGCAAGTAAATGGTGGCATTACCTTTGAGGTTAACTAGTTAAATCACAACCACCGTTCGATAAGTACTTAACTTTTTCGTTAATTGTATTATAAATTGTACGCTTTAACGCTTGCGCAGGATACTCATGGAAATACGTGATGCCACCACGCTGGATTATGATTGGTTAAAGAAAAACGACATCACACTGAAATATTTATGGTAAAAAATCTTTAGCCTGTTCTTCACTACCAGTACTTGTAAGGAGCACCCATCCTTGTGGTGCTCACTATCTATTCTCAACTGAAATAGAACTAGCCCACTAGCCCACCATCGTCGCGCGTTACCGCAATAATAGCCGAGCGAGGTGTTGAATTTTCACCACCATCTGGCCAATGCCCTGTACCGCGTTCGCCTGGGTGTTGAACACCAACGAACATGGTGCGACGATCAGGACTCCACGTTAAGCCAGTGATTTCAGCCTGCAAGGGGCCCGTTAAGAAACGACGAATTTCGCCGGTAGCTGGATCGCCCAATAGCATTTGGTTGTTCCCCTGACCAGCGAAGTCTTTTTCGTTGGAGTAGTTACCGTCTGTTTGAATCCACAGCATACCGTTTGAATCAAACTTCAATCCATCGGGCGAATTAAACATGTTACCGGCGTTAACGTTTTCAGAGCCAGCACCGAGATCTGAATGCACAGTTGGGTTTCCAGCTAAAACATATAAATCCCAACTAAAGGAGTTGCTGGTGTGGTCTGCGGCATCCGGACGCCAGCGAACAATTTGGCCATATTTGTTAGCCTCACGCGGGTTAGGCCCGCCAACAGGTGTTTCATCGCCGCCGGCATTAGGCTTAACACCTCTGGCCGAATTATTGGTTAAGCAGCAATAAACCTCTGCAGCCTTTGGGTTTGCACTGACCCACTCCGGACGATCCATTGTGGTTGCACCAACCGCTGAAGCTGCTTGGCGGGTGTGAATACAAACCTCAGCCATACTTGCCATACCGGTGGACTCTGGAGAAAGTTCCAACCACTCGCCTGTGCCATCATCACTGAATTTTGCGGTATACAATTTACCGTCTTCAAGCAAAGAGTCGGTTTCAGCGCCCGGTGCGTATACACCGTTAGACACATAACGGTATAAAAATTCACCGCGCTCATCGTCGCCCATGTAAACAACGATGCGTCCATCGCCATTAACGACGACCTCGGCATTTTCATGTTTGAAGCGGCCAAGGGCTGTACGTTTTTTGGGTCGACTGTTCGGATCTCTGGCATCAACTTCTGTTACGTAGCCGTGGCGATTGTATTCATTCGCTTCCTTGGCTAAGTCGAATCGATCATCAATTTCATGCCAACCGTAACCGCGCCCTTTTGGCGAAATACCATAGCGCTTCATTTCAGCGCTAACGGGGTGCTCTTGATCTTCAGTAGCGAAATAGCCGTTAAAGTTTTCTTCGCAAGCCAGGTAGGTTCCCCAGGGAGTGGATCCGTTACCGCAATTGTTGAAAGTACCACGCGCAACCTTGCCTTCAGGGTCTGCTGCAGTTTTCATAAGTGCATGCCCGGCTGCCGGACCAGTAACGTCCATTTCCACATCGGGTGTAACACGGCGATTGTAAGGACTATCTTTAACGATCGACCAAGCACCATATTCTTGTTCAATTTCAACAACGGTTAAACCATGCGCATTCATACCTTTCAGAATGTCGTCATCATTCGCATACTTACCTTCTTCGCGGTTACCCCAAATAACGCCTCGATTACAGTATTCGTTATTAACAATAAGAATAAATTTATCGCCGTGAGGATAGACTTCCATGCCGTCGTTGTTATCGCCAAAAGCTTTAGCTTGACTGGCACCGGTACCACGCGTGACGTGATCAAAATCTGGTGCATCGGACCATAATGGGTCGCCCCATTTGGCAACTACTTGCGCCGAGTAGCCTGCAGGTACTGAAATGCCATCGGCTGTGCTAACTGCAATGGCATCGAACGCAAAACGACTATCCGCTGCGATTGCCTCAGTAGGCATGAGTGTGTTTCCAAAAGCTGCCACACCACCAAACGCTACGACGCCTTTAAGCAGGTCGCGTCGCGACAAGGCTCGATCCACGATTCTGTCGAAGTCGTTTTCTTCTGGTTTTGGGTTTATATATTCGTCAAATTCATCGAACGACATATCATCTGGGTTTTTCATACCGTTTCCTCCTGGTTATCATTACTTAGAGCAAGTTGCTTTGTATTAGCCAAAAACGGGGGTTTAGATACAGCAACTTCCATTGGCCCAGACTATCACTAGTTCTCCGATGTACCAACTATTCTTTGCGCTTTTTACAGCTTTAACAGCACCTTTTTTCAAGTCAGTATTTACCGCGCTAAAAGCACAACTGAACTTCTTTAAACAAGCGCTATCGGTCGCTATACGGAGTCAATAACCATCGGGAAGTCACTGAATTGCAAGGCAGTCAATTTATTGAGCGTCAAATTTGCCGCGCATTTTTTTGCGTTTGCTAAGTCACCGAAAGCATTCAATAAACATCAGTATTGAACATCTTTAACCGCCTTGTGTTCTTTTACAGCCCAACCTATTGCTCCCTGCTTTAGCGATTACTTAGCCGCCAAATTTTCAACTACCTGTTGTGCTAATGTACGTCGACGTAAAAATAGACGCTGCTTCCAAAACATGAATAAACCATGCTCGCCATCGGCTGAAAGAAATAAAGAACCGATACTTAACGTACTAAAAGAAGAGTTATCGTCACAACAGTCGGTGCTTGAAATTGGCTCCGGTACTGGACAGCATGCCTGCTATTTTTCAGCAGCATTACCTCACATCCTTTGGCAGCCAACAGAACTTAAAGAAAACATTCCTGCGATTCAACAATGGATGCAGGAACAACATTGCAGCAACCTGTTAGAACCCAAAATTTTGAACGTAGACGATCAACCTTGGCCCTATCAGAATATAGACACTTGCTTTACGTGTAATACGTTTCACATTGTCGGCCAATCGTCTGTTAAATCCATTTTCAATGGGTGCAAATCTGTGCTTCATGAATCCGGGAAACTTTGTGTCTACGGACCGTTCGCGCTAAAAGGCAAGCATACCAGTGAAAGCAATGAACACTTCGACCACCAACTACGAGCCTCCAATCCAAACAGCGGTATTAGAGACCTGTTCGTACTCGATGACATAGCACAACAGCATGGTTTCAAACCGCATCGCAAGCTTGCCATGCCAGCCAATAATTTTTTCGTTGTATGGGAAATCGAATAAGCACTGATTTGCAATGCTCTGACGTATAATTAAATATTGTACAAATCTGCGCAAATCGAGATGCCTTAAACGTGAAATCTGACGTCGACAAACTCATAAAGAAAAATGCGAAACTCAATCAGCTCGATGCCATAAAGGTAACGAGCCACGTACAACGAGAGAGCGGCGATTGGTTTATTAATACGCTAATGCTAGAGGGCTATAACGTTGCTTTCAAATATAATAGAAAGAAACCGTACCGAAGCTTACAAGGCGCCTCGGTTAATCTTACGTACTACGCAACAACCGAAACTGTAGCGGGGTTGGAGTTCGAGTACATGAAGGTTGTTCGTATTCGAAGAAGTTAACAACACGCAAACCCACTAAAAAGCACGACTTGTTCTCATATTTTTAGCACCACGCGCCTCACCCATTAGAAACGAAACGTACTCACTAATTTCCCAAACGGGGTGTTAGTATTTGTCTGGGTTCGACGCATTTTCCACGGCGTTGTTGTATGCCGGAGCGCCTCATCATGGTGCACCGTTAGTTTTTTGCAATGGATTTTATTATGCCTGGTGAACCAGTCAGCGCAGCGGTACTGGCCGCTTTCAAAATCGGATGTGTAGTTACTGCATGGAATAACTACAATCTGGAATTCCTTAATATTGCTTATGGTATTGACGTTCCTAATGCGCAAGTCAGTGATGTACTCGGCTCCCCGAATGCTGCTTCAGCTCAAATAGGCATCGCAAAACTTGAAGTCTCTGGCTACCACGGCTCTGCGAAAATGGCGGGCTTAGCCTGGTCGGCGTTCAGCCACAAAGACAATATCGCAAAGTTTACTGCGGCCATTAATGAAGCGGAACATTGCGGCGTCATGACAGCCGCCAGCGGCTGGCTACCGGGCATCGTTGACGCCAGCTATGCCGCCGCAAACGCGGTACCCGGACTCAATGGGCTTATCGATTCAGGAAGAGCAGCGCCAAACCCCGACGCTGGTTACGACTCAGCCTTCGGTGCAACCGACAATGCCGATAACATCGACAGAACGAGTGAATGCAGCGTGTTCATTGATGCCGGTGCCGGAAACGATCTAATCACAGCCTCGGATTGCGATGATAAAGTGCTGGCCGGAATCGGTAACGATGAATTACGAGGCATGGGTGGTTCCGACTACCTGATAGGTGGCGCCGGCAACGACACCTACTACCTCGACAGTCTCTCAGCCGATATCGTCTCTGACTTCGGTCTGGCCAATGACTACGACGTTATCGTTTTGGAATCAGAACGCCGTGAAGATATCGAATTAGCGACCCTTCAAGACAGTCCTACCGACTTGGTTATTCACTTTAAATCGACCGGGCAATATACCTTGCTTGCCAAAGCGCTCGATTTCAACGGTATAAACGCCATCGAAGAAATTCGGTTCTCCGACGGCGACAGCATGGTGTTGGCAGATGTTGCTTCAACATTTAGCCCCCTGCAAAAAATAGACAGTGTTGAACAAAATGTGCCGCTACGCTGGGACGTCACTAACAGCGACAACCCAGCAAGCATTGACACAAGCACAGGGCAAAAGCTCAGTGTGGAAATTCTTAGCCCTAAAGGCGAAATCGAGCAAGCTGAGCAAATTCAACTGACCGGTGTAGCTGGTATTGGTGAACAACTCAATGCCAGAACCAGCATCATCTATCTGATCGATATTTCTGGCAGCACAGAAGAAGACGGCAACGATTGCAATGCCGACGGTATCGTTAATGAACTAGACAACTATGCGGTTAACGACCCTGGTATAGGCACTATCTTCGATTGCGAAATTGCAGGTGTTCAGGCACTCAATAGAAGTTTCGGTGACAACCCAGACATCGACGTCGGTGTGGTGGCATTTGAAACGGGTGTTCTGCAGGATTATCTTTTCGACCTGGTGTCACCACCGAATAAAGACTCCGACAACAATGGAATTTCTGACATTGATGAGTATCTCCAAAATTTAAGTCGCAGCCGTATCCTTGGATGGGGCGGCACTAATTTTAATACGGCATTGTCTCAAGCCCGTTCCGTTTTAAATCGATCCAATTCGGCGCAGAACATCGTTTACATGTTTACCGATGGAAAAACCGAGAACTCAATAACCAGCACTGCGAGCGCTGTTGCCGAAAGCAACATTACCGTTAATACTTTCGGCATTGGTGAAGAGGCCGAAGGCTGCGAAAACACGCAAATTCAAGAGATCGCTGAGATTACCGGCGGCGATTGTCGATCAGTTGATACACCCTCTCAACTCGCTGCAACCATAGACACCGTTGTGCTCAGTGCACCAGCAGCCATCGAAAAGGTCACTGTTGCGGTTAACGGTGCCACTGAACAAAATGTGACTGTTGATAATATCGGCGGATGGGAACTCGTTATTAATGCTAGCGAGCTTACCAGCAATACCAATGTAATTGCAGTGACCGCTTACGGCAACGATGCTACGCAAGTAACCGCTGAAATTGTGCTGACTACCAACGACATCGACAACAGCGATAACAACAATACCGATAACTCAACTAACTCAACGTCTGGCGACACCAGCAACCCAAGCACGAAGTCCGGTGGAGGCATAACGTCATGGTTTCCATTAAGCATGTTGCTGTTAGCAGTATTTTACCGCAGGCTTCGAAGGCGCAGTTAGGTCCTAAAGGGTTTATCTGAAGTTTTTAGCCGTGTTGCTATTTTCTAGCCTTAGCACTCTCTATGCGATCCACCACATTGTTATACCAAAGCTCAGCGATACTTAAAAAATAGGGTTTTCCACCCACATAATGCCATTGTGGTTTGAATACTGTTTTTGAGTAGGCTGTTTCACCGCGTTTGTCGCCCAAGGCTTGATAAGCTGCCTTCATACCTAGATAAGGCGCTAAAGCCGTGCCTGAACCGGAGTAACCCATCGAATAATGGATGCCATTGTGTACGCCAACATTGGGCATGTGGGTAAAACTATAACCGGTGTTCCCGCTCCAACAATGCGACAACTGTACATCGTTGAGCTCCGGCCAAACTTCGCACATAGTGGTTTTTAAAATCGCGGCAGCGCGCTCTGCGGTGATCGGTCGCATAGCGGCCCTGCCACCGTAGATGATGCGGCTGCCATCGGGCGATACGCGAAAATAAGAATGCCGACTTCTTGTTTCTACCATCATGCGGCGCCCAGGCGCTAACTGTTGTATCAGGTTGTTAGAAAGCGGCTCGGTTGCAATCAGAAAACTCGGTAACGGAAAAACCCTGCGCTGAAACCAATTGAATTTTCCACGGGTATAGCCATTGCTAGCCATCAGCACTTTTTTGGCGCTTATCTTTTTACCTGCCGCATTAATGCATTCGAAATCGCTACCTTGTTGCGTAACTGAATTGATCTCGCAGTGCGGTATCACATCAATATTGCGCTCTAGTGCAGCACGCAACAAACCATCGTGGAACAGTTTCGGGTGCAAACTGGCATGTGTTGGAAAACGAATAGCACCGTAGTATCGGTTAGTGCTAATTTCATTGGCTAACGCGTCGCGCTCGAGCAGCTCCATCGCCATACCGGTGTTTTGTTTTATCCAGGCCACCTGCTTTTTTTGTTGATCGAAGTCGTCCGCTGTCCACGCTAACTGGATACGACCCACTTGTTCAAAATAGCAGTCGATGTTTTCTTGTTTTATCAGCGCGCTGGTAAAG
Source organism: uncultured Granulosicoccaceae bacterium (assembly GCA_937923565.1). GTDB lineage: Bacteria > Pseudomonadota > Gammaproteobacteria > Granulosicoccales > Granulosicoccaceae > Granulosicoccus. Next base: position 8,117 of record CALDTX010000229.1, read on the forward strand.
TCATAGGCTGATTGAGCTTCTTCGAATATGCCTGCAGCAGCTTGTTCACCAATGTTTTTAGAAAGCTGTTGGTAAGAAACTCTGGGATGAGCACCAAACATACCGCCATTTCTGGATGATGCCCCTTGGCCAGGAACACCCGCGTCAACCACCACTACTTTTGCACCAGCATCGGCCGCCGCGATGGCTGCGCTTAAACCCGTGTAGCCAGCCCCAACAATGAGTAAATCGGCATTGGCAGGTAATGAGCTGCTAAGCGGTGGCGCCGCGTCGCCGTGCTCCCACCAATACGGAACACCGGCTATGTAGTTTTGACTGAACATCCCCTAAGCATAGTTGCCTTTTACTCTTTCTTTTTTAGGATCGAAATGTGGAAAGGCACATACGGTGGCTTTGAGTCGTTTTTGCTGACCATCGAGCTGGCCTACTTCAATTGCTGTGCCTATAGCACTATGGGCTACATCGACTCGTGCCAACGCAATCACTTTGCCCAATATCGGTGACTTAACCGCAGAGGTTATTTGCCCCACTTGCGCCTTACCTATACGAATACAATCTCCGGATACCGGCACCGTGCCACCCTCTATTTCCAGGCCCACTAATTGTTTATGCGGGTGCTCTTTACGCTCTTCTAAAACCGTACGACCAATAAAGTCATCGTCCTTTGACTTCAAAGGCACGGTGAACCCAATACCTGCCTCATAAGGATTCGTTTGGTCATCAAACTCATAACCGGCAAATATTAGCCCGGCTTCAATACGCAACATATCGAGCGCAGCCAAGCCTAAGGGCAACATTCCCATTGGTTCACCAACAGACCAAACCGCATCGAACACAGCCTTTGCATCGTTAGGGTGACAAAAAACCTCATAGCCTAACTCGCCTGAGTAGCCGGTGCGGCTAACAACACAGGCTATGCCATTAAAGTTCTCAATGCGTGTCACGGCAAATCGGAACCAACCCAAGTCTTCGATACTCGGTTGCGTTGGCGGTGTCCACATAATTTTGCTTAAAATCTCTCTGGACAAGGGACCTTGCACAGCGATGTTACAAAGCTGTTCTGTGGATGAACGCACCCAAGCATTTAACGACAGCTTTTGTGCTTGCTCACGCAACCACTGCCCGCCTTCTTCGTTACCACCAATCCAACGAAAATTATTATCGCCAAGACGAAAAACGGTACCGTCGTCTATCATGCCACCGTGCTCGTAACACATCGCGGTGTAAACCACTTGCCCAACAGCAAGCTTTTTCATATTGCGAGTTACGCAATGCTGCATCAGCTCTTCAGCATCGGGGCCGGTGACTTCAAATTTTCGCAGCGGCGATAAATCCATAACCGCTGCTTTCTCTCGGCACGCCCAGTATTCTTTAAGCGCGCCGTGATTACTCATTTGGTTTGCAAGCCAATACCCGTTGTACTCCACAAAATCTTGTGTATGCCGAGCAAAGCATTCATGAAAACCTGTTTGTCTGGTTTCTTCCACGTTGGCCTCCGGCGATGCACGCCATCCAAGAGATGTTTTAAAAAATTCTTTTTCGCTATAAACACGTACTTGTATATCAGTGGGGTTCCAACCATTGGCTGGATCGACATCACAAGGACATGCACTCGACACACACACTAAATCGGTATGCGCTTTTAATAAGACGTAATCGCCAGGACGAGACCAAGGCTCATCAAAACCAAGAGCGTTAGTGTCGTCGAGCAGTGTGTTAAAGAAAAAATTGATCGCTGGCCAACCGCCTCTGGGTTTAATACCAAATGCGGCCAACTCTGTGTTCATGTTGTCACTGCAGTTTTTGTGGCCGGGGTAGCCTAAGTCGGCATAGTATCTGGCGGTGCACGCCAAGCCAAAGGTGTCGTGCCGGCCGCAAGTGTCTTGCACCAATTCAACCAATGCTTCGTGATCGGTACTGAAATACTTCGAATAGATGCCCGGCGTCGGGTAAAGATTACCGGTTAATGATCGTGTGGTTGTTGGGCAAATGTCGCGCTCTAAACCTTTATCTAATGCGCGTGCCGAAAACACTTGGAAATCGGAACATTCTCTGCCTTGAACATCAAGAATTTGAATGTATTGCCCAGCTTTCACCTCATAGGCTGCAGCGTCGCCTGGTTGTATATTGCTATCGAGAATTGGATCGGCCAATGGGTCCGGTGCCGTTGAAACCGCTTTCGCCTCCTCCGGATTGCGGCGACGTAAATACAAAATAATGTCAGTACTGGTATTCTGAGCTTCCGGCAACATTTGCTGAGCGACTGCACAGACGCATAGCAAACCATCGGCCGATGCATGGAATGAAACCAGATCACCCGCCATTGACCCTTCTGCAAATGCATGAATGGCTTCGCCTGCCGACAAATCGAAACCCGATGCCTGCAGTGCGTTGTTAACACGGCGTGTGGCATGGTCTTCCGCGCTGAGTGCGCTGATCGTTGCCATTGGTACGCCACAGCTCTGTGCCCCGATCATGCTAGCTTCAGATTTTCCAAGCGGATTAAAAAACACCAACTCGGCCATTTGCAGACCTTCCGGGTCGAGCACAGCAATTTCATCACCTGCACTGATCGACACAATACGTGTTCCACCGGCGGGCACCGGATGCCGTTCAACCCCCACATCCAATACCGGCGTGCCGGGCACAATGATCCCGCTGCGTTCAAAAGGTGTTTCAAACTTAGGAACAACGTTCATACGCTAGCTCACAAGAGATGTCGCTGTGGATGCATCCCAATTGGCTTCGAAGCCGACTACTTGCGTATCGGGATTCATTGCAGGATTAAACAGCTGATTATGCCACCAGGTTGATTGATACAACGGGTTCGACTCACTTAACGCTATAGCTTTACATGAGATGTCGAAGCGTTGCCCAAAAGCCTCGAACCTTAAACTACAAGAGGGCGCTGCTAAAATTGCTTGTGCACCTTCCGACAGCGGTAAGAATGTTGCCGTGAGTGTGTCTGAAAACTCGCGTGGTTTTTGATAATAATATTCCGAAAAAAACCGCAGTGCCTTTTCACGCCGTTGCGCAGGATCGTGCGTTTGCTTAACCATGTGTTTAAGCTCTGCCGTTTTCGAATAAGCCCCCCATTTGGACATAACGGTAATGATCTGCCCCATGGGTTCGGCACTGCCTTCAAGCGTTACAAAAGGCGTAAAGCTGTCGTCTGGTCTGCCCTCATTCTCACGCATGGCTATCTGCCTGACACGGCACTGCCAGCTCATGAATTTCTCTTTCATTGCATGATCGGTGGGACGTCGACCCAGCACGTCAATAACGGACTCTTTCATGCCAAAGCCTTGTTTACTGTTGTTACTAAACTTATATGTTCCAACTCATAAGGTGTGTCATGAGCCAGACTGGGAATTTTTTCGCGCGTTTTGGTGACGTTATCTAAATTAATTTCCGCGATACATACACCGGATTGTTCACCAGCATCTGCAACAATAACACCCCAAGGATCAATAACCAGCGAATGGCCATAACTTGCGCCTCCGCCCTCAACCGGACCAATAGCGCAAGGGGCGATCAAATACGCACCGTTTTCGATGGCCCGAGCTTGATTGAGCACATGCCAATGCGCGGCCCCAGTACGTTGGGTAAACGCTGCCGGTACTAACAATAGTTGCGCACCCGCCTGACTAAGCTCCCTGTAGAGCGACGGAAATCGAATGTCATAACAAATAGATAAGCCTAAACGACCAAAAGGTGTATCGACCAAGATGGCTTTGTTGCCAGGCTGTACCGTTGCACTCTCTTTGTAGGTTTTAGTACTCGACAGCTGTATATCAAATAAATGTAGCTTGTCGTAGCGAGCGCACACCAGCCCTTGATCATTGAGTAGAAAACTTCGGTTTATGTATTTACGGGCCACACCAGTACCCGTTTGATTGGCATCACTATTAGCAGCTTCACCTGCAACTTCGCTATCAGCAGCAATGGCGACAGAGCCAACTAATATCCAAACACCGCGATCTCTTGCAAACTGTTGTAAACCGATTAATACCGGATGCGATTGCTCAGTGTATACCGGTGGGGCAAACGCTTTACCTTCAGTTCGCAAGCCACCACAGTATTCAGGCAAGAGTAAAAACTGCGCACCTTGCTGCACGGCTTGATCAGCCAAACCAAGCGCATGTTGCAAAGCGGATTCTGCATCGGGCAGGCACCGCGTTTGCAAGCATGCAACTTTGAACGATAAAGCCATTGAGGAGTTGATAACCTTAGAATTTTGTGTAGGCTTTTCTCAATGTTACCAATGGGTGCTTATCTGACATTTGAAACTTGATTAGCAATTCTCTTGCGATCATGTCTCTGTCTTGCTGGTTATCAGGCAATTTAATGCTGTCGGGCACGCGTACCCAACCGTTGATATTGCGATCGAAAACGGCCGCATTACTGTCTTCATAACCCATGTGGACATCTTCGAGCCAGTTCAGATCATCCCACCCCATGACTTCCATATAGTTTTTCAAAAACGGCGTTATGCGTGAATAGTCTGGCACCAAGTTAACATCGTAACGGTAACCAATGTGCTGACCAATCTCTTTTTCGCGCTCTGAATCAAGCCCATCAGATTCCTTAAGAAACTGATCAACATCTTTAATCTCAGAACCTCGATACTGTGTACCTGCCATGATGATCTCCTATAGGTGATGGTAGTCTTCAACGCCAACAGTGTGGTTAGTACCGGCTAACGGTACACCCGCAATGGCAGATGCTTCCATCGTTAGAGCGGCTAAATCTTCAGGCTCTAATGAATGGATATTGGTTTTACCACAGGCTCTGGCAAACAGTTGCGCTTCAATCGTTAAAGTATGCAGAAAGTTATAAACACGCTCTGCTGCGTCATCAGGGTTTAAGCGCGCACGCAACACTGGATCTTGAGTGGCAACACCGACCGGACAACGG